>CAZPWZ010000293.1:0-2142 GCA_964590675.1 uncultured Draconibacterium sp. | reverse complement strand
CTCATCCGCTGGAGTTTTCACATCCGCTGCAGGTTTCACATCCGCGACCGGTTTCCCATCCGTGGACTGGCCGGAATCCTCGATTACCGGCTCCTCGATGATCAGCGACTCGATCCAGTTGAGTTTTTTAACAGCGTGAACTGTCAGCCGTTTTCCTTTGGCCTTGTACCCCTTGATCCCTATAAACTCATGCGCCACAATCTCCTCCTGCTCCGCTCCCTTTGATTTAAGCTTCATGTCGTATAATAATTCCAGCCTGGGGTAAGGATCTGCTGAAAAGAGTATGAGCCGGTCCGATTGTTCCACGAATTCAACCTTTTTTTCAGTTAATTCTGCAGTAAACCTTTTGATATAGTAGTGTTTCGATTCGTTTTCCTGGTAAACCACCGTGTAGACCCGTTCAGGATCAAACTTTTCGATGCGCATCATGTCTTCATCAAAATGCGTTGAAAGATCAAAGGATGTAAGACGGTACTGCCCTGACTGGGTGAATGTTATAATACGATCGGCCCCGGAAAAAGCGCCAAGCAGCAAGCCCCGTTCATCCGTATTCAGCCGCTGGACAGTTTCATCATACCAGATACTCAATGAGCCCAGGGTGGAGATTCCCTCCTGCCGCTGTTCGATTTTTCTCACGGCAAATTTTGTAAGTGTATTTCCCATCGAACTGCGCCCTTTGATGGCAATCTCAGCGAAATTGAAATCAAAGGAGTTCTTTTTCAGGCGCGGCTTCGGTTTTAACTCCACCCGCACCACCTCGGCCTCGCCGTTCGGGTTGGCTGTGAAATACAACACTTTTGATCCCGGTGTCCCCTTGGTCACAATATATTCTTTATCCCTGGTCACACCAAGCACACTGAAGCGCTTGACCATGATCTTGCCGTTCTTTCCGTCGCGGTAGATCAGGTTATAAACCGTGCGGTTGTCATTTTTATTGAAAACGGCGACGTGGATGATATTCTGACCGACGAATATTTTATCGGCCACCTTCACGACCACAAAGGTGCCATCATCACGAAAAGCAATAATATCATCGATATCGGAACAATCACAAACAAATTCATCTTTTTTCAATGCTGTACCTGCAAAGCCCTCTTCGCGGTTCACATAGAGTTTTTCATTGGCAGCAGCAACCTTTGCCGCCTCGATATTGTCGAAACTGCGCAACTCAGTCCGCCGGTCGCGGTTCTTCCCGAATTTCTTCCGGATCTGCCTGAAATATTCAATGGCATAATCGATCAGGTTAGCCAGGTGATTATCCACCTCTTCCATCTCGACTTTAATTCCGTCCATTACCTCATCGGCCCTGGCAGCATTGTAACGCGAGATGCGCTCAATGGGTATTTTTCGGAGCCTGTGAACATCCTCCTCCGATACCTGCCGGATGATCTGCTTTGCAAAGGGTTTCAGTCCCCTGAAAATGGCAGCATCAATTTCTTCGGTGGACTTGCATTTCTTAATTCCTTCGTAAACCTCATTTTCGATAAATATTTTCTCAAGGGAACTGTAGTGCAGCTGATCAAGCAATTCCTGCCGCCTGATATCGAGTTCCAGTTTCAACAGGTCGAGGGTTCGCTGTGTATTCACCCTGAGTATTTCGGAAACACCCATGAACCGCGGTTTTCCGTTTTCAATTACACAGGCGTTCGGAGAGATGGAGACCTCGCATTCCGTGAAGGCATAAAGTGCATCCATGGTGGTGTCAGGGGAAACCCCTGCTGCAAGGTGAATCAGTATCTCCACATCGGCGGATGTATTGTCATCGATCTTCCGGATCTTGATCTTGCCCTTGTCATTGGCCGTGAGGATGGAATCGATGATGGATCCCGTAGTGGTGCCATAGGGGATTTCGCGGATCACCAGGGTTTTCTTATCCTCCAGGATTATTTTGGCGCGCAGGCGGATCTTCCCGCCCCGAAGACCATCATTGTACCTGGAAACATCGACCATGCCGCCGGTGAGAAAATCGGGGAAGAGTTCGAACTCTTTTTCCTGCAGGATTTTGATGGAGGCATCGATGAGCTCGTTGAAGTTATGCGGAAGTATCTTTGAAGCCAGCCCCACCGCGATTCCTTCAACGCCCTGGGTCAGTAAAAGGGGGAATTTGGCAGGCAATGCAACGGGTTCTTTGTTCCGGCCATC
>CAZPWZ010000292.1:0-4001 GCA_964590675.1 uncultured Draconibacterium sp. | reverse complement strand
CCAGTGAATTCATCGCGATGCTCAAAGACGAACGGTTCGGAGCTGCATCCCGGAAGGTGGTGATCGAAGAATTCCTGACCGGGATCGAACTTTCCGTATTCATCCTGACAGACGGAAAAAACTACCAGCTTCTTCCGGAGGCAAAGGATTATAAAAGAATCGGCGAAGGAGATACAGGCCCGAATACCGGGGGCATGGGATCAGTATCACCCATCCCTTTTGCCGGCAGTGAATTCATGGATAAGGTGAAAAAGCAGGTTATCCTGCCCACCATGAATGGACTTATCGCGGAAGGAATTGAATACAAAGGCTTTATCTTTTTCGGATTGATAAAGGTTAACGACAATCCCTTTGTAATCGAATACAACTGCCGCCTGGGTGATCCCGAGACCGAATCCATGCTCCCGCGAATCCAGAACGACCTTGTCGGCCTATTCCAGGCAGTAGCCACGCAAACACTTGATACCGTTGATATCAGGGTTGATCCACGGGTAGCAGCCACCGTCATGCTGGTATCCAGGGGCTATCCCGATGCTTATGAAAAAGGAAAACCCATCACCGGCGAGGAACTGGTTGACGACAGCATTGTATTTCATGCAGGAACAACCTTCATCCACGGCATCAGTGAACCCGCATCAAACGGAGGAAGGGTTATGGCAATTACCTCCTTTGGACACACCATGCAGGAGGCCCTTGCAAAATCATATAAAAATGCGGCTAAGATCAATTTTGAAGGGAAACACTGCCGTAGCGATATCGGCTTTGATCTGTAAAAAACAATGAACAAATCCCTAATGCTGCCACGTGTTCATCAAATTTTTTAAATCCAGCTTTTTTGGTCAGTACTTTGTGATTGGGATTATCGGCATATTCCTGTGGCTCAATGCCTTTATTCAGCCACCGGGGATGCCCGTTCCCGAAGAACCGGTTCCGCTTTATTCATTCCTCTATGATTTATTGTCGGGTATTCCATTACTGGCCACCATTGCTGGTTTTATCATTGTCCTTGCCGAAACATACTGGCTGACCCAAATACTAAGCCGGCATGAGCTGGTGATGAAGAATTCCTCCCTTTCAGCCCTGGTTTTCCTGGTCCTCATGAGTTTTCTCCCCAACCAGCTCACCCTCCATCCGATTAACATCTCCCTGGGTTTTATGATCCTGATTCTCTATCACCTGCTGATTTCATATAACAAGCCAGAACACCTCGACCGCATTTTTGCCGCCGGATTTTTTACCTCCATTGCCAGTCTCTTTTACCTGCCCTTCCTGTTGTGGTTCTTCTTTGTGATCATCAGTTTTCTCGTGTTCCGTGCCGGGAACTGGCGGGCATGGATGGCTGCCCTGATCGGACTGATCACACCATATCTGTACCTGGCTGTATGGTACCTGTGGCAAGATGAGCTGATTGTCAGAATGATGGAATATCCTGCATTTTTAATTAAGATCCTGGTTTTCCCTAATCCGTTCCATACGGATTTCTGGATCCTTTCTGGTTACACGCTGATACTGGCCATGTGGGGGATTTTTTCCTTCAGCAGTGGTCCGGAAAAAACCGTTGAGATCCGGGCAAAGACAAACATCCTGCTGTGGACACTTGTTTTCACAATCATTTCCTTCACCTACACCCGTTCGATGGCCATCTACCACCCGGCACTGGCAATGCCGGCCATGACCATGGTGCTCACCGGTACACTGACACATCTGAAAAAAACGCGGGTTGCTGAGATCATCCTGCTCATCTATTTTATTGCCGTTTTGCTTAACAACCTGTTCATTCACAACCTGGTATATCATTGATCATATGCAGCATCAGTCGCTCCAGGCCCATTATACCGAATCCCTCGTCGAAGCTGGTTGCGATGAAGCCGGCAGGGGGTGCCTTGCCGGCCCGGTGTTTGCAGCGGCAGTCATCCTTCCGCGCGGTTTCAAAGATGACATGCTGACCGATTCAAAACAACTGACCGAAAAACAGCGTTACAGGCTGCGGTTTCTCATCGAGGCAAATGCGATCGCCTGGGCCGTTGCCACTGTTGATGCCGAAACCATCGACAAAATCAATATCCTGAATGCCTCTATCCTTGCCATGCACAAGGCGATTGCGCAACTCAGGACATTGCCTCAGCTCCTGCTCATCGACGGTAACCGCTTCAAGCCCTACCCGGAAATTCCCCACCAGTGCATTGTTAAAGGTGATGAAAAATTCCTTTCCATTGCTGCAGCATCTGTTCTTGCGAAAACCTACCGGGATGATTTCATGATTGAAATCCACCGGGAATTTCCAATGTACAGCTGGATAAACAACAAGGGCTATCCATCGAAAAAGCACAGGCAGGCCATAACCGAATCAGGAATAACCCCATATCACCGGAAGAGCTTCAGAATGGTAAAATAAATATTCATAACTTTTTCCAGTGGGTTTCAATCTTCGATATACCTTTGCGCCGGTTTTTTCCAAGGAAGCCCATCCATGAAAAATCTTCGCATCATTCTGATTACTCTTGCGGTTGTGGCAGCAGTGGCAGGTTCATCCTGGCTCGGCTACACACTTTTTCAAAGGATTAAGCGGCCCTCTGAATCTCCGTTCAATGCCATTCCGGGAAACACAGCACTGATTATCAAGCTTAATAAAGCAGGAAACCTGCTTGAAGAACTTAACCGGTCCAACCTGCTCTGGAAGGCGCTGATGCGCTTCCCTGGAATAAATACCGTACGCAGCGAACTCAGCTATGTTGATTCGGCAGGCAGGCAAAATGATAAAATTGGAAAAATTTTTCAGCAATATAGCATATTTGTATCGATCACACTCAGCGGCAGGACCAATTTCGGCGCCCTTTACCTTGCAAACGTTTCGGGTTCCGATCCGGCTTCCTACATCGAGGATTTCATCACTGAACTAGGTGCAGGCAAATTGGTCATCACCGAAACGCCCTACTTTACCACCACCCTGCACCGGGTGCAATCCAGGGGAAGCCGCGAAACTTTTTATTTTGCCGTGCTCAAAGGTGTTTTTATCGGCAGTTTTCATGCCGACCTTGTTAAACGCTCCATCGACCGGCTGTCGCTGAATACACCGTTGGCCACCTCGTCGGGATTTAAAAGAGTAGAAGCCACCACCGGGAAAAAAGTCGATGCCAATATCTATGTCAACTACCGTTTCTTTTCGCTCGTACTCTCCAAAATCACCCATGATGAAACCCTCCCTGATTTGTTGAAATTTTCGAATTTCGCCGACTGGAGCGGACTTGATCTCATCATAAAAAAAGATGAACTCCTGTTCAATGGAATTACTGTGGCCTCCGACAGCAACCAGCAATTCCTTGCCCTCTTTACGGATCAGAAGCCCCAGAAAAAAGAGATTTCCGCCATCATTCCCGACAAGGTGCTCTATTTCACATCCTATGGATGGAGTGATCCCTCGAGATTCTGCCAGCGCTTTCTGGGTCGCACCCCACGCTATGAAAATTTTTCAGCGGAACAAACTACCGTGTTTACACTTATTGAACAGTACCAGTTGAACATTAAAGAGTATTTCCTTCCCTGGATGGGCAATGAAGCAGCGCTGTTTATCCTGAATGACCCTAAGACCCTGGACGAAATTCCTTTTGTTGCCTTCAGCACACTCGATACAACACGCACCGTTTCCTCGGTTTTTTCTTTGGCCGACACACTCGATATCGCCAGGGATTCCTCGGTTTATAAACATCACAAAATATATAAAATCTCCCTCCCTGCATTTCTGCCTGCACTTTTTGGCGAACTTTTCGGTAAAGTAAATGTCAATTGCTTTACTTTCCTGAAAGGATATGTCGTTTTCGCCAGCCGTCCAAAAGATCTCGAAATGGTCATTGATGCTGTATCGGGGAATTCAACCCTTTCAAAGGATAAAGTCTACCTTGATTTTGAAGGTTCACTCTCGGAAAAATCGAATGTGTTTTGTTATTTCAATACCCGGAATGCAATCCATTCATTAAAGAAAATAATGAACCCGGAAATTTCAG
>CAZPWZ010000291.1:0-4007 GCA_964590675.1 uncultured Draconibacterium sp. | reverse complement strand
GGGGCCGAACTCATGATTGCTATTGACAATTGCATTGAACTCCTCCTGGGTTAAATATTGGGGAGCATACGTTCCTCCCATGAAGAGTATATTTGCATAAAAGGAACGCAAATGGTTTCGAGAGCCACGCATCAGGTTATTAAATACGGCGGTGATATCCTGGTTGTCAACTGTTAACAGGTGATTTTTCAGGTCCACGATATCCAGGTCTTCAATGGTGGCACCGGCAATCAAACCATTCAATAAGGAGGAAGAGCCCTGGCTGACCAGTGAGGTGTAGAGGGCCTGCAGCGCCGGGTTGGTGAATACTCCGGTAATATGGTTAGCCGCGGGATCCACCAGGCTATATTTCACAATTAATGCTTTAACTGCATTCGTGTGTCGCAGTTCACTTTTGGAGATATTCCTGAAAATCGGCTTGGTGTAAAGCTGGGAAAGTGTCAGATAAACGTCATGGGCAAGGTATTCCTCCTCGCGCATGTAAAGTAGTGCATTCACTTCGTCTGTGCTCAGGGTTTCATATGGGAGGGAGTCGATGCAGCAATTTGCCGTGGGTATGGTATCAGTAAACGTATAATTAATGATGGCCTCCTTGGTTTGGGAGTCGGTAGCGGATGCGTCGGCATTTTCTGTTTTTGTGCATCCGGTAAGGGAGATGGTCAGGAAAGATATTCCCAACATAATCATCAGTGCGGTTCTGGCAATTTTTGTCTTTTTCATGATGGTTGTTTTTAAGAGTTTTTAGAAAATGAAGGAATGCATTCTTCGGAATCAAAAGTAGACATGCGATCATATATAGCTATTACGATATTTTATGAAAGATGTATAAGATTTTATAATGGGTAAATGAGGAGAGAGGAGCGTAGTGTAAAAAAAAAGTATTTATTTCATCAATTTGTTGCTGCAATAAAATAATTTGTAATTTTGCATACCGATCGTTCAGTATTTTTATTATGAAAGATACAAGAGAATATATCATCGATGAGGCATACAAGCTTTTCCTGAATCACAGTTATGAGGCTGTTTCGATCAGCATGATCAGTGAAGCAATTGGTTTTACGAAGGGAGCCCTTTACCATCATTTCAGGAATAAGGAAGAGCTTTTTCGCGATGTAATCGACAAGCATTTTCCACTCCAGACCGTTACAGTCGATATGGAAACCATCAGTCTGAAGGATTACACACGGGTCTGCATCTCACACACTCAAAAGATCCTCGAAGCCCTGTTTGCGGATGAGAAGGAGTTTATCCCGGTCAATTACCTTTCGCTGATTGCCGACTGTTTCAGGCATTACGAAGGATTTGCCGAACAGAAGAACCAGGTTATCGACGACTTCATTAGCCAGGCTGAAACAATCATACGCAATGCAATTAAAAGAGGAGAGGTGCGCGACGACATCGACGTTCAGGTGATTGCCCTGTATTACTTTTCCTTCAGCATCGGCATGGCGGGCGACATCATCCGGAACAACTCCGTGGAATCGGCAGTAAACTCACTCACCGGTCAACTTAATCAACTCTACGCACTTCTGAAAAAGTAATTTTTTTTATGATCATACATACCATTCGTTCAGTATGTTTCATACCAATCGTTCAGTATCTGATCAGCAATAAGAATCCGGTGATGCTGATGACAATATGTTTATTTCCAGGCTTTTATTCTGAAACCTGGCTGGTTTGCAAAAGCCAACCGGCATAGTTAAAGCCGAAGTATAATAAAGTACAAAACAAAATAAAGACAGCAATATGAAAAAGTTCATTATTCCCGCGATGGCATTGTCCGCGCTTATCGCCTGCAATCCCAAACAAAACCAGGAAAGCCTGCCTGGGACGAAACCAATTCCGGTGACCACCGTCATGGTGAAAAAAGAAAAGGTAGTCACCGCTTTGCGATATAGCGGAACAGTAGGAGCATATCAAAGCATCCCACTTAATTTTCAGACCACCGGAACGGTGCAGGAGGTCCTGGTGGATGCCGGTGATGCCGTGCATAAAGGGCAGTTGCTTGCCATTCTTGACCAAACTGATGCGAAAAACATGTATGAGATCACGCTTTCTCAATACCAGCAGGCCAGAGATGCCCACGAAAGACTGAAGTCGGTGTATGAAAAAGGAAGTCTGCCCGAGATCAAATGGGTGGAGATGGAGTCCAAGCTGGAACAGGCTCAATCATCGCTTAACCTGGCGAAAAACAACCTTGATAAATGCAAGTTGTATGCACCTGTAAACGGTCTGGTAGGCCGGCGCAACATCGAGCCGGGCATGTCATCCATTTCCCTTGCTTCGGCTCCGCTGGAACTGGTAGATATCAGGCAGGTATATGTGAAGTTCTCGGTTCCTGAAAACGAGGTGGCGAAAATCGTCAGGGGAATGAAAGCAAGCTTCTCGGTTTCTGCCCTGAATGATAAGGAATTCAAAGGAGAAGTGGCCAATATAAGCCCTGTCGCCGACAGGATCTCCCGTACCTATGAAGCCAGGATCCTTGTCCCGAACAATGACCTGGCATTGAAGCCGGGCATGGTGTGCGATGTGAAAATGGAAACTTCCATGGAAATGGAGCTTGTACTGGTTCCTTACCAGAGTGTTTCGAGGGACCATCAAAACAATGTATTTGTTTTCCTGGTCGACCAACAGGCTAAAAAGGCGAAAAAGCAGATCATCCGTACCGGGCAGTATCAGGATGCCGGCCTGGAGGTGATTTCGGGGCTGGAACCGGGACAGATCATTGTGAACGGTGGAAAGGAAAAATTGTCGGACAATAGTTTAATAACCTGGTAATATGGAACGGAAGAATAAATTCTGTGTGATTGAAAAGGCGATGCGCAGCAACAATATTGTTGTGATCATTGCCGCAGCCATTATTATCGTGGGGATTGTCGCCCTGATCAAAATGCCCCGCAATGAATTTCCCACCTTCACCATCAGGCAGGGAGTCATCGTAGGAGTGTATCCGGGGGCAAACTCGGCCGAAGTGGAAAAGCAGCTTACCACGGTGGTCGAAAATTACATATTCGGCTACCAGGAGGTGAAAAAGGCCAAGACCTATTCCTATTCCCGCGAAGGGATCATGTACATCTTCGTGGAGTTGAACGATGATGTAAAAAATGCTGACCAGTTCTGGTCGAAATTAAAGCATGGGCTGGCCGAACTTAAGATGACCCTGCCCTCGGGAGTACTTGCCCTTATTGCCAATACTGACTTCGGCGATACCTCTGCACTGCTCATCACCCTGTCGTCCGACACCAAAAACTATAAGGAACTGGAGGAGCAGCTGAAAAAACTCGAAACCGAAATCCGCAGGATCCCTGCTACATCCAAGGTCAAGCATTTCGGACTCCACAAGGAAAAGATCTTTGTAAATGTCAGGCCCGAACTGCTAAACGAGTACAATATCAAATCACTTACATTACTGGGCTCCTACCAGGCCAACGGGATGGTGAGTTATGCCGGGAAACTGGATGACGGGCACACCGTAATGCCGGTTCACTTTCCACCTAATTTTGAATCGGAAAAGGACCTGGCCGAGCAAATCGTTTATTCCGATCCGAATGGCAATGTTGTGAGGCTTAAGAATATAGCCACCATAGAACGGAAATACGACAAGCCCGACAACTTCATCCGCCAGAACGGAAAAAAAACAATCCTGCTTTCGCTTGAAATGCAACCGGGAAACAACATCGTTGCCTATGGTAAGGATGTGAACACGGCCCTGGATAAGTTTAAGAAGCATTGTCCCGAAGGTATTGAAGTAGCCACGATCTCGGAACTGCCTAAATACGTGAAAGATTCGGTAAATGACTTTCTAAAGGAGTTCCTCATCGCCATCATTGCAGTGATCCTCGTTACCATGATCCTGCTTCCATTGCGCGTGGCATCCGTTGCAGGGATCACAGTCCCGATTTCGGTGATGATCACCCTGGCCATACTCTACTTTGTGGGCATCGAACTGCATACGGTCTCTCTTGCCTCCCTTATCCTGGTCCTGGGGATGATCGTCGACAACTCCA
>CAZPWZ010000290.1:0-4024 GCA_964590675.1 uncultured Draconibacterium sp. | reverse complement strand
ATGGTAAACACTACCCAGCCAAGGTTGTTGTTGATCTTTTTGTAATTGTTCATGGGGATTGACGTTGCTGCGCGACAAAGGTAGGAAAAATAGAGACATTTTTGTAATTTTGCCGGGTAACGAAAAACCACTGTACATGAACAAGCTCGTATTGATTCGCCATGGTGAAAGCACCTGGAATAAGGAAAACCGTTTTACCGGATGGACCGATGTTGACTTATCGGAACGTGGGATTAAAGAGGCAATTGAGGCAGGGAAAGTCCTAAAGAAGGAGGGCTTTGAATTTAAAGTGGCCTATACAAGCTATCTTACCAGGGCCCTGCGCACCTTATGGCTTGTACTTGAACAAATGGATCTTCAATGGATTCCGGTCGAAAAAACCTGGCGCCTGAATGAAAAGCATTACGGTGTTTTGCAGGGATTGAATAAATCGGAAATGGCCGAAAAATATGGTGACGACCAGGTGCTGATCTGGCGCCGGAGCTATGATGTTCGCCCGCCCGCCCTTGAAATGGACGATCCGCGCCATCCGCGCTTCGATCATCGGTACCGCGACCTCGATCCGAAGGATGTTCCCGGAACTGAGGCGCTTAAGGATACGGTTGAACGCATCGTACCTTACTGGACAAAGGTGATGGCTCCTGCCCTTGCCAGGCACAAGCAGGTGGTGGTGGCCGCCCATGGCAACAGCCTCCGTGGCATCCTGAAACACCTGAAAAACATCTCCGATCAGGATATTGTCAGCATCAACCTGCCTACAGGGATTCCTTATGTTTTTGAATTCGACGAACAGATGGTCCTGCAGAAGGATTATTTCCTCGGAGATCCGGAAGTGATCAAAAAATTGATGGAAGAGGTTGCAAACCAGGGAAAGAGGAAATAGGTTTTCCCTATTTCCCAATTTGATTTATCTCCTTTTTCAATTTCTCTTCAACGGGCAGGTAATTGAATTCCGCCCAGAATGAATCATCTGCGGTTCCTACAACCTGGTCCCATCGCTGGTTTACTCCAACTGATTTATCACCTTTGAAATTCCTCACCAGTGTCGGGTCGCGGGTCACATCGGTAACAACAACTTCATTTTTATAGGAGAACCTTATCTTTTGCCCTGTTTGTGAATGGGTAAAGGTCATCCAATTCCCGATACGAATGGTTTCAAGGGAATACTTTCCCTTTTTCGAAATGTAGGTTGTAGTCCATTCCATCAACGGCATTTCTTCAATCCAGCCAGGGGTGTTCCTGATGGTAAACGACCGTCGGAATTTTTGTTTTTCATACTGGTCGAACGCTTCAAAACTGGGCTTCTGGGTGATCTTCAGCAGGGCAAAATCCATGGCATTGACGAAAATTTCCCCCTTCCACAGTGTCTCCTTAACCCCCTTCTTCTGGTCGAACCAGATATGGTATATCTTGCCTGCATCCGGGCTGATCAGCTCCTCCATTTTAAAGTTGTAATAAGGGAACAGCTTCTCATCAAGTACGGTTTGATGATAAAATTCCACAAAATCATGGATGAAGTTGCATCCCAGGCATCCTGCAGCCCTTCCCACGTCGCCGATCGCATTTAACATATTTGTATCGGAGACCACTCTCCCCTTGTGCAATTGCGGAACATTTGACTCCTGCTGTTTTTGCTTCTGATCTTTCTTCGGATAAAGCTTGTAGCCGGTCTTAAGGTCCAGGATGATGGCCTCTGCATATTCGGCAAGCCGGCCGCCAACGAACTTCTGTGATCGGATAAAGGCTGTCAGGATCAGCGAATCTTCCCCGTAATTTGAAGGTATGTGTGCCACTACTTGCCGGATAACCTCCTCTGCCGTTAACGCAACAATTTCAACCTCCGCCAGTTGAAGTGGCCTTGGGATAAGTCTCAGCACCATCGTATCTCGAAGTGCCGCAGATACCGGCTGCTTTAAGACTTCGTATCCCATGTATGCCACCAGCAGCGTATCTCGGTTACAATCAGCCGGGATCTTCAATTCAAACCTTCCATCTTCGTTGGTTACCGTACCAAAGGTTTTGTGCTGTACTGACAACTGGGCAAAAGGCAAAGGTTTTCCCGTGGATGCATCCGTCACCTTTCCGCTGAGTTTAACAGCTCCCTGACCATGCATGAACATGGGCGTCAGCAGCAAAAACCACAGGAGCAGGTATCGTGAGCCAAACATATGCGGCAAGTTAATAAAAATTTATTCTTCCATCATAAACATGCGGATGCCCTCCTCGTCGACCCGTGAAAGCAGGTTGGCCGTAAGATTATCGTGTGAACCGAAATACTCCTGCACTTTTTCCTTTGCCACCATGGTCGGGTTGGTTGTCACCGTTGCCCGGAATGATGAAAACCGGTAATTGGCAGGGTGTTCTGTAACTCCATGCCGCCAGGGATTTTGATTCACATACCGGATCATCTCCCGGAAGTAAGGCATGCTCCTGATCTCGATCCGTTTCAACTTGAACTTAAATACCCTGCCGGCTTTGTCATTGTGCATGTTGTAGCCTTTTGAGTAGGCATTGAACAACATGGCGAAGGGCTTGAACATGCTCCCTTCGGCACCTTCGCGGATGCGGATCAGCAAATGCAGGTGGTCGCTCAGCAGGCAATATGCATACGTTTCTGCAATAGGATGTATGTGCGTCTGGTAAAGTTTCATGAAGAAGCGATAGGCCTCTTCGTCCTCGAACAGCGGATCGCCGTTTTTTGCCCGGTTGTACACATGATAGTACTTTCCCGGTTCCAATAATGTTGTTTTCATAAGCAGTTTTTCTGCTTAATCAGGAAAATGTAAAAAGGTTTGGGATTGTTAATAACTTTAGCTCCGGAAAAATCAACTCCGTCTGGTCACACCGTCACGACTTTCTTCATGTTTGTCACGTCTGCCAGGCTTTCCGTCACGGTTTAAACACAACCCCGAAGTTTTTCTTCCCATCAATTTCAATGCGGATGGGTTTCCCGAACCGGATGTGGCGGATGTACTCATCCTCAAAAAACGCCGGTTGTGCATTCAGGAATCCCAGGTCATAAAATCCTTCGTTGATGTAAGGATTGATGGTGAAATACCCCACCCGGAAGGAGGTCAGGTTTTGAAAAAAGTGGGTTCCCTGGCTGGGATCAATCCGGTAGTGTTCAAGCCCCGACTCCACAATCACACGGGCTGCACTGATCTGGGGCCATTTCACAGGGATTCCCAGCCACGGATCACTCGATCCCCAGCGGCCCGGCCCAACCAGGACGTAAAATTTCTTTTCACCCAGGAACCGTTCATTGACCTTTTCCAGCCGGCCGGCCATATCCAGGCTCTTTGAAGCATCAAAGGTGTCGGGCTTTACATAAACAATATCAAAAATATCCTTGATGATCCCATTCCCGAGAGCAGTATGCGAGATCATCAGCGTATCATCCTTTATTATACTTTCTGGCTTGATATGAATGGTTTCGTCACGGCCTGCAATCGGACGGATCTGCAGCAGGCTGAAAACCTTTGGTTGTCCCTTGGGAATGTCGAGGTTCACTGCAAACTCAATTTCAACCGGTTTGCTCATCTCCCGCTGTCCGATCTCGAGTACCTGCTTTAAAATTTCAGCCAGCGGAAAGGAACCATGGTTAAGCAGCTGCGAAAATGTAATGATCCGCTTTCCATCACCCATCATCCCATCTTTCAACTGGTTGGAGTCATAATCAAAAGTGGATGCAACCTGCCGCAGAACGCTGTCCTGCTCTGCATCCTTGATCCGCAATTTCATCAGGTTCACCGTGTCATCGATGTCGGGAGAAAAACTTTCGGGGCGGAGATCGAGGGCATAGAAGAATTTTTGGGTTTCGCTGAGTGCAAGTTCCGGGGTCGAAAGCTGGAGGATCTTCCTGGGATATTCCGGCGAAAACCGGATTCCATTACCGCCATCCACAATATATTTACCCAGTCCGAAAGCAATATTGGCAATGCCATCTTCGGGCTTTTCCGGGGCAATGGGATAAAAATTTATTGACCTTGCAACACCGGAAACTGCCGGGTAAAACCGATCACCA
>CAZPWZ010000289.1:0-4054 GCA_964590675.1 uncultured Draconibacterium sp. | reverse complement strand
GAAAAGCCTGCGGCTTCGGACGTCATGCCGCCTGATTCCCTGATCTCTCCGGCGCGGATGGTTCAGATTCTTACCGATGTGCATTTGATTGAGGCCGCCCTGCTGCTTGAACGCAATGAGGGGCTGGAACCGGAAGATAAACCTGCATTTTACTATGAAGGGTTATTTAAAAAGTACAACATCAGCCGTGGCAGGTATGATGCCAATATGAAGTATTATGCTGATCATCCGGATGAAATGACCAAGATATACGACAAGGTCATTCAGCAGATTGAAACCAGGCAAAAAAAATATCCTCCCAGGAAATAGTTACTTTTTGGTATAGGTGGCAACGGCGTAAATAAGTGTTGCGCCATCATCCAGGGTGTAATTCCAGTTAATCTTGCTGCCGGAAAGAATGCCTGATCCGTTTATTTTTAGTCCTTCGCCGATAAGCTGGTCTGCATCCAGGGTGATTGAAGTACCCGAAACAGTTGCACCGGCCGGTATGCCGGAGGAGCCTGTATTGGCAAAGTTTGAGATGAAAACGCCATCGTTTGAACCCGGATCGGCAGTTATATTTACTTCGTAGGCCAATTTGGTCCAGGTTTCACTGACACTCCATTGGCCGAGGAATGCTGACCGGGCATCGGTTGGGCTTGGATCGGGATCGGCTTCCTTGGTGCAGCCATTCAATGCAATGGCGACAAAAAGGAGGAGCAGGGTGAAGGTGAGCGCTGATGATTTCATGGTTTTTAATTTATTGCAAATTTAACGAATAAATTCAATGATCCGGTCGGCAAGCCGGCTGGCTCCGATGCGAAATAATTCAGGAGTAAGCCACTGGTGCCCGAGAACTTCGTTCACCAGCCAGTAATAGTTCAGCGCTTTATCGGGATCTGATATGCCTCCTGCCGGTTTTATCCCGATTTTTTTTCCCGAAATCCTGAAATATTCCCTGATGACCAGGAGCATGGTGTAAACCGCCTCTTCTGTTGCGGCCGGTGTGATTTTCCCGGTACTGGTCTTGATGAAATCGGCACCTGCTTCAATCGCGATCTCACTGGCCCTGGCAATATTTTCGGGGCTTACCAGTTCCCCGGTTTCAAGGATCACCTTCAGGGTGTGGCTGGCAGTCAATTCGCGCATGGCATCAAGTTCGCGGTAAACAACGTGGTAGTCCCTGCCGAGGAAGGTTCCGCGCGAGATCACCACGTCAATTTCATCTGCCCCTTCGCCGAGGGCATAACGGATCTCTTCAAGTTTGACAGAAAGAGGCATTTGTCCGCTGGG
Organism: uncultured Draconibacterium sp.; assembly: GCA_964590675.1. Lineage (GTDB taxonomy): Bacteria > Bacteroidota > Bacteroidia > Bacteroidales > FEN-979 > CAIVAT01. The sequence continues at coordinate 2,782 of CAZPWZ010000289.1, read as the reverse complement.
GAATGCAGCAGCGGTGGTGGCCACCTTGATGGGCGTTCCCCTGAGCGCGTGCCGGGCGGTGGCAATGAAAGGCGGGTAAATGCAAACTGCTGCGGGATAGGGAAGACCCTGCTCGCCGAATGAAATCGCTTTTTCGCATAACTTCCTGATCTTTTCCGGGTTATCCGATCCTTCAAGGGAGGTGAAGTCCATGAAGGAGAAAACGCTTCTCAACGCCGGTTTATAATCAACGGCCGGAGGCCTCTTAGCCAGGATCGTACGGAGGTCATCCGGAAGGTTCTCGAAGGGAATTCCGGAAAGTAAAGAAAATGAAAACATGTGTTATGTTGGCGGTTAGAAACTGAAACTGAGTCCAAGGGCTGGCATCAGCGGCATCTGGTCAACCCGGGTATATGATACACGGTCGAAATAGAAGATGTTCTGCTGATTCAGGGCATTGGTCACGCTTAAATTGATTTCAAATTTAGTACCCTTGCCAAGAAAGAAAATCTTTTTAAGGTTTATGTCGAGCCGGCTGTAATAAGGCAGGCGGCCTTTGTTGTAATCACCGTACAAAATTCCAAGGTTGCCATTGGTCGTTGTATAATTTGTTCCCATGTTCTCGAAGGTGATCTGTTCATAAAAACCTGCAGTTTGGGTGAAGGGGAACCCCGATCCGTAATTATACCGGGCATCAAGTTCCCAATCTGATTTCTTGCCCCAGTTAAAGGTGGCAACCACATTCAGGTTATGCCTGCGGTCATATGGCGGTACATAGTCACTCTTGCCGTCGCTGCGATGAATGAATCCAAGCGAATAGGTCACCCAGAAATGGATCTTTTTCCAGTCATACTTGACCGAAAAGTCGACTCCTTCGGCGTCCCCTGTTTCCATTGCAAAGTCCTTTTTGTAATAATCCGGAATACTGGCATTTGCTTCGGTATCATCATATAACTTATTCCGGTTGAGGGTAAATAGCTGGGGATAATACTTGTAATAACCTTCAATATTCAGCGACAGGTTATGCATCAGGTCCCATTCGAATCCAAAAACAACCTGGTTGCATTTTTGCAGCCGGCTGGAAACCTCATCCCCTTCAAATTCCTTTGGGAGGCTTTCGGGGCTGGTAATAAATCCGTAGAACAGGTTGACCACATCCTTGTCGTAGGTCGTACTGACCAGGTTTTGGGAATACATGCCTGCAGCCATTTTCAGGCGGAAATTTTTCAACATGTTGTATTTGACCGCCAACCGGGGTTCAAATGATGCCTCCGACAACGAAGCATAATATTCGAACCGGAGTCCTGGTTCAATGATAAACTTGCCGGGCATCCATTTATATTTCACGAAAGCGGAGACTTCGGTTGAATTTTGAGGATCTCCTCCGATTTTCCTGTTGACACTGTTGTAAAAGTCGAGGGTGGTTTTGTAACCAGCCAGCTCAAGCCCGTACTTCAGCGCATCACGGCCAAAGAAGTAAGTGAAGCTCAGTCCTCCGTTGAAACCGGCAATTGAACTTGAACGAGGGGACTGGTCCTCAACCTGCATCTCAACTTTATACGAAGAATAGGCAAAGTTTCCTTCGATCAGCACGGAGCTTTTTCCCGGGATGGCCAGAAAAGTCAAACCGCCGCCATAGGCCTTCCAGTTGTAATCACTGAGGATGGAATAATTGACCTTGTCGTTGAAGTTGAATCCAAAAAGATTTACTTTACTGCCATTCGGGGCATTGACAGCAATTTTTCCATAGATGTCGAGGTAATCATAAGGCAGTCCGTCTTCGTCAATATATGAATAGAAAATCTTACTGGATTCAGAGAGGTACGAATTCTTGATGGAGAAAAGGAAGGTGGCGCTGGCGTCGTCGTCATTTTTTTGTTTGTGGATGGGGCCCTCGAGCAGCGCTTTTGCACCAAAGGTGCTGATATCAAACTTGCCGGCAATGCGGTTCTTGTTCCCGTCGCGGGTGGTCACATCCATTACCGATGAAAGGCGACCTCCGTATTCAGCGCCGAAACCACCGGTATAAACATCCACGTTCTTCAGGATGTCGACATCAAAAACCGAGAAAAGACCGATGGAATGGAATGGGTTGTAAATGATCATCCCGTCGTACAACACCTTGTTTTGTATGGGGGGGCCGCCACGGATGTAAAGCTGGCCGCCCTGGTCGCCGGAAAAGATCACCCCGGGAAGGATCTGCAGGTACTGGGCCAGGTCGGGCTGACCGCCAATGGAGGGGATCGATTGAATTTGTTTTGGCGTGATCTTGATGATGCTTGTCTGGGTTTCGCGTACTTTATCCTGGCGGGCGGCGGAAATACTGACTTCGTCAAGCTGCACCGTTGATTGGGTGAGGTACAGTTTCTTTGTCAGCATCTCGTTGGGGGTAATGGTGACCGGAATTTTAAGGGTGTCGAAACCAACGTAGGTGACCATCAGGAAATATTGTCCGGGCGGGATCTTGGTAATTGCAAAGTAACCGTTGGCATCGGTGGGTGCGCCGATAGAAGTTTTGTACAGATATACATTGGTGAATAGCACCGGCTCACCAGTCCCCTGTTCGTAAACAAATCCGCGGATGGAACCATTTTGGGCAAGAACCTCCTGCCGTGAGAAAGAAAAGAGCAGTACAAGCAGTACGGTTGTGAGTAATCCTTGGGTCAACTTCATTTTGTGCAATTGATTAGATCAGGAATAACATGCAAAAGTAGATATAATCCCTGAGGAAAAAAAGCAAAAACCAGTCTCACTTGCGATTCAGAATTGGGAAAATATTTTTCCTAATAAATCATCTACAGGA
>CAZPWZ010000288.1:0-4057 GCA_964590675.1 uncultured Draconibacterium sp. | reverse complement strand
ATGAGAATAAAGGAAGATTTTTTATCCGGAATGCTTTTAACGATACCGTTTTCCAGGTGGTGCCCCCCAACAGGCTGTTGCCGATATATGTGCTTAAACCTGGCAAATACAAATTGCTGAAAAAAGAGGGTGTGGATCCCGATTTCGAGCTTGATGGCAAGATAATCCCCGGATCATTTGCCGACACTAAAAATTACGTTTTCCTGACCTTCACCAAAGACAGCTACGACTGTCCGAACACCCGTAAAAGCAAGCAGTTGAAACAGTACCATGCCATTTATTCCAAATCAACGCAAAAACTCTTCGTGGTGAAAGGTGACCCGTTTGACTATGATCCGGAGATCCTGAAAAACAACCTGGATGGCGGGATGCCGGTGTGGCCCGCCTCTTACATGGTGGGCAAAAACGGTGAGATCCTGATATCGCTGAAGGGAAAAGAGATGAAGGAACACGTAAAAAAAGCCGCCTTCAGCGCTTCAACTGCCCCGGCGGCTAAAAAGAACGAATTGCTTAACCTGGCCAGGTCCCTGCGCGATGATGAAGATATCCTTATGATTGTCGAATAACTGCAAGAACAATGATCCATCCACTCAAAATCATATTTCGCACCTTCCTCCGCAAACCGGTTTACTCATTGATCACCCTCCTGGGATTTACCCTTGGCGTGATGGCCGGTTTGCTGATCTATCTTTGGGTGCTAAATGAACTGAGCTTTGAAAAATTTCATCCTGATCACGACCGGATTTACCGGGTACTCACCCTGGCCAAGGAGGGCGACGAAGTGGTTAAATCGGCCGGCTGCTATCGCCCGCTTGCAAAAACCCTGAAGATGACCTACCCTCAAATCGAAAATGCCACCTACATCAGTTTCGATTCAGAGGACTCCCCGCTGAAAAGGGACCGGGGTGGAGAAAAGATCGAGGTCCGCGGTGTGAGCACCAATGAGGATTTCTTTGCCATTTTCGGCGGGTTCACCTTCATCGAGGGCACACCGGAGAAAGCATTTTCAAACCCGGCCAATATTGTGCTGTCGGAAGAGACCGCACGAAAGCTTTTCGGCGACCAGCCGACCTTGGGAAAAACGGTCATCAGTGATAAATACCAACCGGACATTTATACCGTGAGCGGCGTTGTTCGGATCCCGAAGCAAAGCCACCTCGATTTCGGTTTTATCCTGTCAGGGAAATGCCCCAGGTACTCCTACCTCGAAGAGAGTTGGGGCGATAAGGCCCATGTGCGCGTTTACATCAAACTGGCAAAAAATGCAAAGATCGACGACAGGTTTCTGAATTCCGTTGCCAACCACCCTGGCCGGTTCAGCAGGCTGTCGGATAAGCTTGTATTTCAGCCCCTGACGGATATCCACCTGCACACCGATTACCAGACCTACTATTACGATAAAAACATCAGCAATTCCAAATATGTATGGATCTTCTCCGGGCTGGCCCTGCTGATCATCCTCATGGCGGCGCTTAATTTTTCGGTGCTGTCGGTGGCCCGGTCGTCGGAGCGGTCGACTGAAATCGGCATTAAAAAAGTATGCGGCGCCGAACGGTCCGACATCATCCGTCAATTCATGGGAGAGGCGGTGCTGCAAACCACGGCCGCCACGCTGATCAGCCTGTTCCTTATCTGGTTGATCCTTCCCTGGTTCAATGTGTTTACCGGGCAGACCCTCACCCTCCATATTTCGTTCGGGATGTTGGTCGGCATCCTGCTGCTGACGTTGCTGGTTGGAATTGTTGCAGGAATTTATCCCTCATATTTTCTTTCCTCCCTGGAAACTGCCAGGATCTTCAGAGGCGGAAGCCAAACCGGGTCAAAGAGCCATTTTACCAGGCTGCTGGTGGTGATCCAGTTCACCATCGCCACCTTTTTTATCGTTGCCACCCTGGTATTCATCAAACAGTTGAACTATATCAGGGGAAAAGACCTGGGATTCGACCGAAACAACATCGTGGTCATACCCACCGGCCTTTGGTACAAAAACAAGTCATTCAAGGATGAATTGCTGAAAAATCCCAATGTACTGGGGGTTACCGCAACCGCCTATGCACCGGTTGATTTTAACTGGCAGGTGACGCTGGCAGTCGACCATGCCGGCCGATCCGACAGCATCAGGGCAGCCGTGATCTGGGCTGCTAAAGATTTCGCCAAAACCTATAAACTGGAAATCGTAAAGGGACAATTCCTCCAGATCGATTATTCGGGATTCTGGAAGGCGCTGGAAGCCGACACCAGCCGAAAGCCTGCAGCGGATCAGCAAATTTCCCTGCCTGCCGTGATCAATGAGGCCGCGGAAAAAAGCCTCGGGCATCGGAATCCCATTGGCGAACGGATCGGAAACTTCGTGATTGCCGGGGTAGTGAAAGATTTCCATTTCCGACCGCTTCATTATCCCATCGGACCACTCATCATGATCTATGATCCGCAAAACATCATGACGATGAATGTACGAATCGCGGACCAAAACCGGGCGGAGACCTTGAAATTCATTCGTGACACCTACCTGAAACACCGGCAATCCAGAGGCTTTTCATACAGTTTCTTCGATGATCTGATGGCCCTGCAGTACCGGGATGAGGAGAGGTTGCGCAACCTGACCCTGATCTTTTCATCCCTGGCCATCATCATCGCGATATTAGGGCTGCTGGGGATGACCGTATTCACCTGCGACCGCCGCACCAAGGAAATCGGGATTCGAAAGGCCAACGGCGCTTCCCTGGGTGAGATACTTTTCATGCTGAACAAGGAGTTCCTGAAATGGGTGGTAGTGGCCTTTGTTATTGCCATCCCAGTGGCCTGGTATGCCATGCACCGGTGGATAGAGAACTTTGCCTTTCATACCGAAATCAGCTGGTGGATATTCCTGATGGCGGCCTGCCTGACCATGTTCACTGCCCTCATCGCGGTGAACTGGCAGACCTTCAGGGTGGCTCGCAGGAACCCGGTGGAGGCGCTGAGGGATGAGTAGGTTAAACTAAATCCGGTCAACGGATTTGAACATGGTAACCAGGATGGAACGATGACAAAAAATTACTTACAGATGAATGATCTCAGGTTTATTTTCAGGATACTGAGGCGGAACCCGCTCACTTTTTTCGTCAATGTGACTGGGCTCACCGTGGCCTTGACCATGGTCATCCTGACGATCACCTATCTCCGGTTCGAACTGAGCTATGACAACCATTTTCCGACCAACGACCGGGTGTTCAGGTTGTACGAAAGGGTTACCGACAACACCTCGACGAATGTTTACGGCATAACGTTGCGTGATGCCTATGCACAGATACCCGCGATGGTGCCCGAGGTTGAATGCGCCGTTCAGCTCTACGGCGGGTGGCTGACTTCGGTGCGACACCTTGAAACCAAGATGGGGGATGTCAGGATATTTTATGCCGACCAGGAGTTTTTCAGGGTTTTCGGGAAAGCGCTTCGTTCCGGCGATGCGAAGACCGCGTTGGTTGGCACAGGCACTGCCGTGGTTACGAACGCGCTGGCCGAAAAACTGTTTCATTCGGCCAACTGTGTCGGGAGAAGCATTGAATCGGATGGCGAAGAGGTCATGATCACCGGGGTTGTGGATGATTTTCCGAAGAATTCGCACCTCGATTTCGATATCCTGGTCTCTTTATCCACCCTTCATCCTGAGCAGTTCGGAGGGTTAGAGTTTCAAACCTATTACCTGCTTAAACCGAACGTCGATCAGAAGCTGGCAGGTGAAAAGATTGCGGCGGCCAATAACCTGTTGATGAAAGAGTGGGCAGCCAGTTCAAATGCAAAGGTGCAGTCGGGAGTCGAGCCCATTGCACGGCTGTACCTCAGTTCGGCTGCAAACTCCTTTATCCCCAACCATGGCAGCCCCCGGCAAATGGCGGTGGTTGTAATCATTGCCCTGTTCGTGCTGATAACCGCCTTGCTCAGTTACATCAACCTGTTCATCATCCAGGGCGAAAAAAGGATCACCGAGATTTCGACCAGGAACATGTTCGGAGCTTCGAAATTCAGCATCGCGCGGCTTTTTTTCCTGGAAACAGCGATCGTATTTGCGATCTCT
>CAZPWZ010000287.1:0-4060 GCA_964590675.1 uncultured Draconibacterium sp. | reverse complement strand
AAAACGGCCGATGATTATTCCCTGCTGGTAGACCTGATCAGCGTACTCAATCAGCAGCCGACCGGGACATTCGCTACAAATATTTCAGCCGTATTTAACGTGAATCATTACCTGAAGGCGCTGGCGATCGATGTCGCAACCGGCAACTGGGACGACTATTCCTATAATAAAAACAACTATTACCTCTATGAAAATCCGGCCGATTCGAAAACCGATTTCATCACCTATGATCCGGACAACACCTTTGGCGTTGACTGGTTCGGAATAGACTGGGCCACGCGTGACTGCCGCACCTGGATCAACAAAAACATGTCGCTCCCGCTTGCCCAGAAATTGCTGGCGGTTCCATCCTTCTACGAAAAGTACAAGTTGTTCCTGGATACCATTGCCAATACGGTGATTCATCCTGATACAATTTTTCCCCGGATTGATGCATTGAAACAACTGATCCAGCAGGCAGCCATCCAGGACACTTTCCGCACCCTGGATTACGGGTACAGCATTGCTGATTTCAACAATGCATTCACGATAGCTATCGATTCGCATACACCTTACGGGCTCAAGCCCTTCATCAGCAAACGCAGGCAATACATACTGAGCCAGCTTCATCCTGCAGGGATCGCGACTGACCCGGCAGGACAAACATCGCTGATTATTTTTCCAAATCCGGCTGCAGATCAGATTGCAGTCATGGGGCAGACCCTTGATCCCGGGAACATTTCAGTCAAAGTGACCGATATCTATGGAAAAAAGCAGCGTGAAATGGACTTGGATGTTGACAATACGGTTCCCCTCAGAATTTCAGTTCAGGATTTGAACCCAGGATTGTACATTCTCCGGATCATATCTTCAGGAAGAATTTACCAGGGAAAATTTCTAAAATTATAAATGAAGGAGGTTTGCCCCAGTAACTGAAAGGCAAACCTCCTTTGATAAACCGATCTGGCAGAAAACCGGCCTTAAGCCCGAATGCTATTCCTGATCAATACTGAAAAACATTCGGTTCCGCTTTTGTTAAATCTTTGCTGGGCTCCTGTGGTACCCAGTTATAATTCGGTTTATCAATTTTTGGCGGCTCCTGGATTGGGCCGGTTTCATTTGGTGTTACCCAGGGTTTGCCGGATACCCATAAACCAATTACGGCAATAACTGTGGCAATCATTATCTTTTCCATGGGGTTGATTTTTAAAGGTTCATAACTTAATTGACAAAGCAAAACTACATCGCAGGCAGGGCGAAATCAATTCTATTATATAACCTAACTTTATTCCCGAATGAATAAGGCAATTTTGCTGGTGATCCTGAATACCCGATATAATGGGGGTTTCACCGATCATTTCATCCAAATTATACCGAAACCTGTCGGGATTATTTTCGAAATCATGCTAAGAGCCTGTCAGACAATGTGTTTGAGATTGATTACAGGATGCATTATATTTGCAACGAACAACAATCCAATATGAGCAGCAGAAGTATTGTACTAAAATTGGCATGTGCCATTACGATCGTAGCAGGAGTTTTGTTTTCAACCCGCTTATCGGCCCAATCCAGGGATGTGAACATAACCATTTATCTTCGTGGCGTATATGAAAGCAAAATCAGCCTGTTGGCCCTTTCATCCAGCAGGACCTACAAGCCGATCCTGGAGCTGACAGGGATCAGGGACGGTCATGAAGGAAAGTTTTTAGTTGACAAAGCATTTCTCCCGGGCGAATTTGTCCTGCGCTTCGATTACAAAGAGACGGAGGCAAGCACTCCATATCCTTCGGAGAAGAATGTCTTTATCAGCGACCAGGACCTTTTGCTCTGGGTAAATCCGAAATACAGCAACAATGGCGATAGCACCTGGTTTCAGAAGGATGAAAAGGAAAATTCCGCCTTTGTCCGGTTTTCAAAAGAAAACAGCAGGCAAAAAGAAAAACTGGGTTTATTACAAAACTTCCTGATGAACTATGACGAACCGGAATCAGGATTTTACAAACAGGGGGTGAAGGAATACGAACTGCGGCGCCAGGCATACAACCAATGGCTGGCCAAAACCACAAGGCAGGACAAGTCGCTGTTCGTCAGCAATTTGTACCCATTTCAGTATGTACCGCAAATATCCTATAGCGGTACCGAAACTGACCGGGTAAAGAGTGTCATCGATCACTATTTCGATGGCATGGATTTTCAGGATCCGCTGTTGCTGAAAACAGCCGTGCTTAATAAATGGATGGATAATTACGTAAATCTTTATGGTCAGTTAGCCACCACCATAGCATTACGTGATTCCCTGTTCCCTGCAGCCGGGCAAAATGCAATAGAAAAAGCCAGGAAGGGCCATCCGCTGTTTTATGGCTGGATGGTGGATTATTTCTACCGCGGATACGAAACCAATGGGATAAATGCCGGCATGAAGATCCTGGAGCCTTACCTGAACGATACCAACTGCATGACAACGAAACGACAGGAAATCGGCCGGAGGCTGAAGGGAATTGAAACCCTGGTGCCCGGAAGTATCGCCCCGGAGATCAGGCTCATGGAGAATGACGGCATGCCCTTTGAACTCAGCACACTCAAAGCACCCGGAAAGTTCATCCTGGTGCTCTTCTGGTCCGCAGGCTGCTCCCATTGCGTTGAACTGGCTGATCAGTTATATCCCTGGCAGCAGCGTCCTGAATTCCGCGATCAGATAATGGTTGCAGGCATCAGTCTCGATGAATCGGAAACTGATATTGATGCGTGGGAACAAAAGATAAAAACCATGAAAGGATGGACGCACCTGCATTCCGGTGAAGGTGTCAATGGAAAAACAGCAAGTGATTATTATATCCTGGCTACTCCCGTAATGGTCTTGATCGATGCTAAAACCAAAAAAATCATGGCATTGCCCAATACCCTGGATGAATTAAAAAAAGCGGTTCTGGCTTTCTGACCTTTCCGTTACCTGATGCTTAATTTCTTGTGGAACGTTTTCTCTTCCGATCTCAATTCAAGCAGATAGGTGCCGGCGACCAGGTTTGACAGGTTGATCACTTCGTGGATCCTGCCTTCATTTGGCTTAACCGGCATACTGTATACCATCCTGCCAAACATATCCAGGATATTCAGCGTGTAATTTTGCCTGCCGGCATCATCAGCAAGCAGTATGGTCACCTCTCCCCTTGCTGGATTCGGATATAATGAAAGCTGCGCCGATGATTTACCCTTAACCCCTTCAAGGGAAGTTATGACCTCTTCGACACTGACATCATCAATGGCGAAATCCCCCTTCTCCTTACAAGTCGTGACTCCCCTGAACCTGAGCCCTACAATGCTGCCAGCCCATGGCGTAAGATCAATCTCCATCTTTTTCCATTCATCTCCCTTGCTTCCGACAACCGGTGCCGCCACATCCATGATCACATCAGAACCTGTAAAAAGATCAATATGAAATGATCCGATATCCGGACCGTTGGCATGATACCAGAACTTTAAACCGGGATGGATGTCACCGGCAAGATCAATACATGGCAAATTTATTATTGCCACCTTATTAAGGCAATACAGCGATGGTTCAATGTACAGGTAATATCCGGCAGAAGTGCCCAGGGTATGGTCGGCCTGCGGGCCTGTTCCGGAAGTGGGTGTTCCGCCGCTGAATGTCCTCCAGTCGTGCTGGTCATAAACATCATTTGCCAGGTTAATCCATCCATCCTGAAGAACGCAGGAGTAAGCTTCACAAATGGGTGCCGACAAGCACTTGGTCCAGTTGTCGAATGTTTGCATACTCCCTGCCTGCATGGTAGTTCCATCAATGACCTCGATGGGGATCTTTAATGTATCGTTGCTGAAATTCAGGTCGCCGGGAGCATCAACCCAGGTGGTCATCATATAGGTTCCAATCCCCGGGAAATCAATTTTTTCGGTAAAGGTGTATTTCAGGACAGAATCCGGTGCAATGGTTCCGATAAAGGTTTCAGTGAAAACAGGACCATTGTCGACCTGAAAATGGAGGATTGGATTGGTTATCAATTCTGTTCCAAAATTCCTGACCACGACCGGAACGCTGACTTCGTTCAGATTCAAGCAGTCTTGA
>CAZPWZ010000286.1:0-4069 GCA_964590675.1 uncultured Draconibacterium sp. | reverse complement strand
CATCACCACGTCTATACCGCCCTGGCCCGCGGCATGCCGGCGCCAAAGAAAAATCCGCAAAATTTCCCCGAGATCCTTCAGTACGTGTGGTGGAACCTCGACAAGGCGCTTGACCTGGAGATGATCCGGGCGAGCGCGCTGGTCACGGCCATGGCATGCGCGAAGAATGGAGTGACATTTGTGACCGACCACCATGCTTCGCCCAACGCAGTGAGCGGAAGTCTTGAAACCATCGCGCAGGCATTTGATGAGGTTGGTGTGGGGCATTTGCTTTGTTATGAAATCTCTGATCGCGATGGCAGGGAGATCGCCCGGAAGGGTTTGACTGAAACAGCGGATCACCTGGCAAAAAGAGAGGGGCTTGTCGGTTTGCATGCCTCTTTCACGGTTGGCGACGAAACCCTTACTCAAGCCGTCAGGCTCGCGGAACGGACAAATTCAGGAATCCATATTCATGTTGCCGAGGATAAATCGGATGAGGAGCATTGCGTTGCACATTACCATCAACGGGTGGTCGGGCGACTTTCGGAATCCGGCGCCTTGGAATTCCCAAAAACGATCCTGGCCCATTGCCTGCACCTCGATGACCACGAACGCAGCCTTGTTGAAGCTTCACCTGCATGGATCGTACAGAACATGGAGAGCAACCTGAATAATTCGGTTGGATTTTTCAATGCAAGAGGACTTGGTCCGAGAATCATGCTGGGTACCGATGGCATGCACAGCGACATGATGCGTAGCGCCAGGGTGGCCTTCCTGGCCGGCCACAATTTCGACTCGATCGATTACGCCGAAACTTACCGCAGGTTCAGGAATGTCAACCATTACCTGCATTCCAACGGATTTCAGGGAGATGGAGACAATAACCTGGTTGTTATGGACTATGATCCGCCAACCCCGCTGACTGCTGACAATTTCCATGGCCATTTCATCTTCGGGTTTGGATCACAAAATATTTCCCATGTGATTTCCCGTGGAAGATTAATCGTTGAAGAGGGAAGGATCACGGGCGTCGATGAAGCGAAGGTACTGGAAGAATCGCGGCTCCAGGCGAAAAAACTGTGGAAGCGAATGACACAATAAATCACAGGTTAAAGCAGGAATCGGTGGTTACGGATTCGAACGTAACAGTTTATTAATCCCGGAAGTTTATGATCTCAGATAGTCAAAAAATCCTGATTCAAAACGGCATCCTGGTTGGTGCAGATAATACCGCCATCCGGGACATGATTGTTGAGGACGGAAAAATATCAGCCGTCGGGACTTTCGATGCTTCTTTATTCCCTGGATGTGAGATCATTGATGCCCGCGGAAAGTATGTGATGCCCGGTGGCTTCGATCCGCATGTCCATATGGCATTGCCCACGCCTGCCGGAAAAACCTGTGATGATTTCAGGTCGGGAAGTGCGGCTGCGCTGGCAGGAGGAACAACCTCAATCATGGATTTTGTCACCCCGCGGCGGGGTCAGTCCCTGCGCGAAGCATTGGCCCTGCGCCGGGTCGAAGCTGCTGAAAGCCTCACCGGTTACGGCCTGCACATGGGGATCAGTGAATGGAACAAGGATATTGCTGCCGAAATCATCCCCTGTATGGAGCAGGAGGGTATCCGGTCGTTCAAGTCTTACCTTGCTTACCCAGGTACAATAGGGATCGGGTATGGTGATCTTGAGGAGCTTATGCGGATAGCAGGACCTGCCGGCGGACTGGTGATGGTGCATTGCGAGGATGGAGAGATGATCAGCCGGCTTCAGCGGGATTTAATATTGTCAGGGAAGAACCGGCCCTGCTACCACCCAATATCCCGTCCGCCGGAAGCCGAAATCCGGGCCATGGAGCAGGTGATTGAATTATCGGCCAGGAACAAATGCCAGGTGTATATTGTGCATGTATCCACCGCCCAGGGCGCTGATTTGATTGCCGCTGCCAAAAAGGATGGCATCAACGTGATGGGGGAGACCTGCCCCCATTACCTGTTGCTGGATGATTCCGTTTACGATTCCCGACTTGATGACCCCAAGATATTGCCTTATATCCTTTCACCACCTGTACGAGCTATGAAGGATCAGCACCGGCTCTGGAAAGGACTGGCGGATGGCACCTTCGATGTAGTAGCTACAGACCACTGCCCGTTTAACAGTACAGGTCAGAAAGACCTGGGATTGCTTGATTTTACTAAGATCCCCAATGGTGCGGGCAGCGTCAGTCATCGTTTGAGTTTGCTATATACCTATGGAGTATTACCTGGGAAAATAACCCTCAACCAATTTGTAAGCCTTGTTTCCACCCGGCCAGCGGAGATCTTCGGACTGGGACACAGGAAAGGAAAACTACTTCCCGGTTATGATGCCGATTTCGTGATCTGGGATCCGGGCTTTATCGGTAAAATATCGGTCAAAACCGGTTCTTCGCGCTGTGATTCAGATATATACGAAGGTTTTCAAATCAATGGCCGACCCGAAACCGTTATCCTTGGCGGAAAAATCGTAAATCGTAAATCGTAAATCGGCACTTGTCACTTGTCACTTGTCATTGGTCTTTGGTCATTGGTCATTGGTCCAATCCTGTTCCATCCCCTCTCACCCAAATCCCTGAGCACCATTCCCGGATCCTCGAACCGGTTTGTCAGCATCATGGCTGCAATGATATACGGCTTGAAACCCGCCTGTTTGTATAGTGGTACCCTGAAGCGTTCAAATACGGTCGCAGCCACCTCGCCTTCGGTGCACGATACGCCCGAAATATCAGCAGGCAGGCAGTGCATATACAGGGCATCACCTTTTTTCGTCAGTTTCATTTTTTCTTCGGTGCATTCCCAGTGTTTGAACCGGCCGTTATTGGCAAGGCATTCCTGTTCGAGTTCCTTTAACCCCGGATGATCATTTTTCCGAAGCAGTTCAGTGCGCCGCTGCATCACATGGAAAGGAGCCCAGCTCTTGGGATACACAATATCGGCATCGCGAAAGGCTTCATCCATGGAATTGACTGTGCGGAACCTGCCGCCGCTTTCCCCCGCCTGTTTGCCGGCCAGTTCAACCACGTCGGGGATCAGTCCGTATCCTTCAAGATAGGCGAGATCGACCTCCATACCCATGCGGGTCATCAGCCCGATGATCCCCTGCGGAACCGAAAGCGGTTTGCCGTAGCTGGGTGAATAGGCCCAGGTCATGGCGATCTTCTTGCCGCGTAAATTTTCCAGGGATCCGAACACTGTTTTAAGGTGCAGCAGATCGGCCATCGACTGTGTTGGATGGTCGATATCACACTGTAAATTGATAATCCCAGGGCGCCGGGGGAGCACTCCATCGGCAAAGGCCTCATCCAGGGCAGCACCCACTTCGCGCATATAGGTGTTCCCTGCTCCCAGGAACATGTCGTCGCGGATTCCGATGATGTCGCTCAGGAAGGAGATCATAGCGGAGGTTTCACGCACGGTCTCCCCATGAGCGATCTGCGATTTGCCTTCATCCAGGTCCTGCACGGCCAGTCCAAGCAGGTTGGCTGCCGAAGCGAATGAAAACCTTGTCCGGGTCGAGTTGTCGCGAAACTGGGATATGGCCAGCCCCGAATCGAAGCAGCGGGGTGAAATGTTGTGGTCACGCAGCATCTTCAGGTCCTCGGCAACGGATAGGATGGTCTCCAGGTCGGCCATGCGCTTCTCCCAGGTCAGCAGGAAGTCTTTGCCATATAGTCCGCCCGGGGAATTACCTGCTTTCGTCCGGAGTTGTTCGGCGATTTTTTTCATGGTTTCTTTTATGTTTTTATCCTTAGGTTGTCTGAGTCTGCAAATAAAAGCAGACTCAAAAGCTCATTATACCTGTCGGCCTGGTGAGTCCGTTTGGATGGACTGTTCGGAGCGGGCTCAATGTTGATGTTACCTGGCAGAATTTTATAGCAAGCCGAATATTGATAAATTATTCCGATAAATAATATGCAAGGGCCGCATAAAACGCCGAAGCTGCAACCAGGTCGGCTACCGGCACCTTCTCATCGGGTGCGTGGGCCAGCACTTCATCGCCCGGACCGAAACCAATGCACGGAATGTTATAGTATCCGTTGATGGTCACCCCGT
>CAZPWZ010000285.1:0-4073 GCA_964590675.1 uncultured Draconibacterium sp. | reverse complement strand
TAAAAATTTAAAAAAAAGCAAAAACTGTCCTCCCTGGCGGGTTTAGCGAAATTTGGTTGGGTGACCCGCCTGACCAGGAATGTCAGGCACCATAATCCTGAGACTATCAAAGGCATAGGGGATGATGCGGCTGTTATTGACATGGGCGACAAAGTAATGCTGCTTTCAACCGATCTCCTGGTTGAAGGAATTCACTTTGACCTGACATACATGCCCTTTAAACATCTGGGGTACAAGGCTGCGGTGGTCAATATCTCCGACATTGCCGCAATGAATGGCATCCCAAGGCAAATGACCGTTTCACTGGCCGTTTCCAGCAAGTTTTCGGCCGAGGCGCTGGACGAACTTTACGCGGGCATAATCATGGCATGTGACAAATACAAGGTTGACCTGGTAGGAGGCGACACCAGTTCGAATGTGAAGGGACTGGCCATTTCCATTACCATCACCGGGGAGGCAAAAAAGGAGGAGGTTGTTTACCGCAGCGGTGCCAGGAGCGGCGATCTGCTTTGTGTAACAGGCGATCTGGGCAGCGCCTATATCGGATTGCTGGTTCTTGAGCGCGAGAAATCGGTATTCCAGGTTGATCCGAACATGCAGCCTGAACTGAGCGGGTACGACTACCAGATCGGGCGGCAGTTAAGACCTGAAGCGAGGACCGATATCCGGAATTTACTTCTTGGTACCGGGGTCAGGCCTACCTCCATGATCGATATTTCCGACGGATTGGCCTCCGAAATCCTTCATATCTGCAAGCAAAGCGGCGTCGGATGCAAACTCTTCGAAGGAAAAATTCCTATCGATGAATACACCCGGGAACTTGCCAAAGAGTTCAAGATCATTCCAAGTGTTGCCGCACTTAGCGGCGGGGAGGATTATGAACTGCTGTTCACGATAAAGCAGGAGGATTATGAAAAGATCAAGGATATAACCGGCATCGCTATTATCGGCCACATGACCAGTTCCACTGAAGGAAAAACCATGGTCACCCCCGACGGAAAATTAATTCCGATAACGGCACAGGGATGGGATGGGATGAAGGGAAGTAAATAAACTCAGAGCATTTTCAGTACGGACTCTACCTTTGAAAGCTGGGCATCGCTGAAATCGAGATGGGTTACAAAGCGCACGGTTTGGGGGTCGAAGGGAAGGGCATGGATATCATGTTCTTGGGACTTGGTCGGTGACTTTTTGGCAAATTTTTTATCCCCCAGAGAAAAAATCAAAAATTTGGTTTGGACCGGAATAACACTTTAAACGAATTTAAATTTCCCAAGCACTTAACCCAGGAATTTTGCCCGCTGATGATCGATTTTCAGTCGGCCGATATTGTTTTCCAGTGCATAGATCCCGGCTGCCGCAAGGTAACCAGCCTGCCTCATACCACCACCAAATGCCTTCCGCACCCGGCGGGCCTGTTTAATAAATTCCTTGTTCCCTAAGAGTAACGATCCCACCGGTGCCCCGAGTCCTTTTGAAAGGCAAATGGAGACAGAATCGAAAAGACCTCCGTATTTTTCGGGCGGTTCACCGGTCACGGCAATGGCATTGAACAGCCGCGCACCATCAAGATGGAACTTCAGGCCATATTTCCGGCAAACTGCGGCAATGCGTTCAAGTTCTTCAAATTGGTAGCATGAACCGCCACCCTTGTTCATCGTATTCTCAACTTCAACCAGGGATGTTACCGGCCTGTGGATATCTTCAGGATTGATGTTGCGTTCAACCTCTTCGGCCGTGATGAGGCCACGTGGACCATCGAGCAGGCAAACCGAAACGCCGGAGTTACGCATCATTCCTCCGCCTTCGTAGTAATAAACATGTGAATACCGGTGACAGATCACTTCGTCGCCAGGTCTCGTATGCACATTGATGGCCAGCTGGTTGGTCATGGTTCCCGACGGACAAAACAGCGCTGACTCCATGCCAAACATTCCGGCAATCATGCTTTCCAGTTTATTCACCGTGGGATCATCACCAAACACATCATCACCAACTGCCGTACCCATCATGGCCGAAAGCATCGCACCCGACGGACGGGTGACCGTATCACTTCGCAAATCGATCATCAGGTTTTGAACTTTTGGGATAATCTTTCTTTTAATTCTGCATTCTCCTTTTTTAACTCCACCATCCTGAGTTCCCTGTTGACCATATGTGAGTTCAGCAATTCAAGTCGTATCATTTCATTTTTAAGCTCCTGCTCCATTTGCTTTCGCGGGGTGATGTCCAAAATGGTGGAAAGCAAATGAGGTTTTCCTTCAAGTTCAATTACCTGGGTATTTACGATACAGGTGAGTGTCCTTCCCTCTTTTGTATTCAGGTCAAGTTCCAGGCCGGTGTACTGGCCGATCTTTTTAAGTTCATCAACAAGTTTCTCGCGATCAGAGGCCTTAAGAATGTTCAACCCAACTGATGTACTGCCAATTACTTCATCCCGGGTATAACCTGTCGACCTAAAAAATTCTTCGTTCACTTCAATATATTTTCCCTCATCCATCGTACTGATGGCTAATATAATGGGCGAAAACTGGAAGGCCCTGGAAAATTTCCTTTCACTTTCAAGCAGCGACAGTTCAATCTGTTTCTGGGATGTAATGTCAATGCACAATCCAACCATGCGTACCGGTTTGTCATCCCGGTACAAAGCATATCCTTTTGCCCTGATCCAGCGTACTTCCCCGTTTGGCAATATGATCCTGTAATCATTATCCAGCTCCTTATGGTCTTCAATGGCTGACGCGATCCTCTTGGATGCAACTTCCACATCATCGGGATGCAGCACTTTGGTCCATGCGTCGAAACCAGGAACCGTTTCGGGCCCCATGCCAAAGATTTTAAGAAATTCTTCGGACCAGTAGAAGACATTGTCAGAAATATCCCAGTCCCAGGCACCTGCGTTACTGGCATCCTGGGCCAGTTTATGGCGATCTGTCATTTTGAGCAACTCCTCCCGGGCCGAAATCTGTTCAGTCACATCCTCATATACGCCCAGCACACCGATGACATTTCCTGTTGAATCGGTCAGTGGCAGCTTTGTGGTATCAATCCACAACCGGCTGCCGTCAAACTGCTGCAATTGCTCAACTATATGAGCCTTCATCCGATTTGAACCGATCACCTCTGCATCATCTTTCCGGTATGCCACTGCATCCTGTTCGGACCATGGAAGATCAAAATCGGTTTTCCCGACAATCTCCCCGGGCGTTTTTAACCCGGCAGACAGGGCAAAGTGTTCATTACACCCGAGATAAACGCCATTTTTATCCTTCCAGAATATTGACTGCGGCACGGAGTTGAGTATGCCCGAAAACATGGCCCTGCTTTCACGAAGATCTTCAAGGATTGCTTCCCTCTCTGAAATAGTCTTCAGCAATTGCAGATTCTTATGACCCAATGATGAGATGATCATGGTGAATTTGGTGTAGAAACCCATAAAATCCTGGATCTGTTCCATGCTCCACCTGGGCACTCTTTGCAGTGCATCGATATAGGATGATTCATCGAATCCATATTTCCTGGCCTGTTCGCGAAAAAGGTCCAGATCGGGTTCTTCATCCTGGAATAAAAACTGCCCGAGGAAAAGATTTCCAAGGTGCTTCCCGCCAACCACGATCGGTGTGGCTATATCCCACATGTTATTCCTGCATCTGTACCTTCTGAATTCTCCAGGTTTGATATTTTCAGTGAGTGCAGTATCGCTTTCGATACAATATTTCGCACTCTCCGGATTGATGCGATGAAACCTGGTGCATATATCCTGCCATCCGGTGGCGACCATGATGTTGCCGGCAAGATCAATGATGGCTACCCCGACATTGGTAATTTTGTAAAAATCATCCATAAGTGACTGGATGGCGGCAACATGTATGAGATCCGACAATTGAAAATTCTCGTTTTCTCCGATCACCATTTGATTCAGGTCATCCAAAACCTGGCCGGCCGATTGTTTTTCCCCACCCATACGTTTCACTTGTCACTTGTTACTTGTCACTCATCACTAGTCACTTGTCACTTGTCACTTCACTCCTCCTGCTGCCTATCAGGTAATGATGCAACATCCCAACGATCTC
>CAZPWZ010000284.1:0-4081 GCA_964590675.1 uncultured Draconibacterium sp. | reverse complement strand
GGCAATATAAGCCGCTCCAATGCTGCAGCTTTTTCGGATGTGGACAATGACGGGGACCTTGATTTGTTTGTGACCAGCGAAGAGGGTTCAAACCGGCTTTTCGAAAATGACGGAACCGGTCATTTTTCAGATGTTACCGAGACATCAGGACTCAGTTCGGCCGGCGGAGGAATGTGTGCCTCTTTTGCAGATGTCAACAACGACGGTTATCCTGATCTTTGCGTATCGTTCTGGTATCCTTACAACAGGCTCTATTTCAATGAATCGGTCAACGGCAGGATTCATTTTCGCGATGTGACACAACTGACCGACCTGGCAAAAGCGGCTCCCTCCAAAAGCAATGGTGTTGCCTTCTCGGATGTCAATAACGATGGATTTTCCGATTTGTTTATTGCGAACCGGAACACCGGCAATAAGCTCTATCTGAACAACGGGCAGGGCATCTTCAGGGATAAGACCCGGGATTATTTCCAGCCTGACAACCACATGAGTAATGGAGCCGTTTTTGCTGATTTCGACCTTGATGGTTACCAGGATCTGTATGTTACCAATGTGGGTGAAAATGTGCTTTACAAAAACATGAACGGATCATGTTTTACAGATGTTACGGCTGCATTTGGCGCAGAACTCAGCGGATATTGCACCGGTTGTGCCACGGGCGACATTGACAATGATGGTGACCCCGACCTCTATGTGGCAAATTATATTAACGGCAACAGCAACCTCTTCCTCAATATTACCGAGAAGAAATGCTTCGTCAGGATCAGGCTTGCCGGGGTTCGTTCGAACAGGGATGCGATTGGCGCCAAAGTTTGGTTGTACCGGACTTCAGCAGGCAGCGAGCCGGATGTACTGGCAGGTTACCGGGAGATGAACGCAGGAAGCGGGTACGCATCAGTATCTGCAAAAGAGATGATTTTTGGCGTTGTGCAGGGGCAGGAGTATTATGCACTGGTAAAATTTCCTTCTTCGGCCGATACGATGAAGATAGATCATATTAATGCCGGTGATATGCTGAAAATCAGTGAAATGACAGGTGTCCGGGCTTATTGCATCAGGATGGGGAACAACACATGGCGCTTTTTCGCGGACCGGGAAAACCAGCCTGAAATTGTTAAGTACCTGCTTCTCGTCGGGCTGATCATTTTACTCAACCTGAAGCTGTTTAAAAGTAACAGGAAAGTTGCAGCAGTCCGTTGGCTGACAAGCGGTTTTATTTTTTCTGTCTTTATTTTCGTCAATCAGATTTTTCTGTTTCAATGGCCTGCCATCTCTTTTTTTATTGCCCCCCTTATTGCCTTGGGACTGCTGGTCATCGAATATCTTTTTATCGACAGGTTGCTGGTCCAAAGACTGGCGCAAAAGGAGAACCTGGAATTGCGTGAAAAATTATCGCGTGACCTGCACGATGACCTGGCTTCAACCCTGGGCAGCATTTCACTGTATGCGGAAACCCTTAAGGGATTGAGTGAGTCGTCGCAGCAGGATTACAAAAAGCTTCCCGTGAAAATTGCCAGGCTGACGCAATCTGCATTACAGTCCATTTCGGATATTATCTGGATGACTTCGCCCCGTAACGATTCATTGCAGAGCCTGGTTTCCAAAACAAGTAACTACATGCTTGAAATTCTGAGCGACAGCAATATAAACTTTCATTCAGAAACCGACATCGCGGATGCACCGGTGATCCTGCGGGAAAAGATCCGCAACGATGCTTTCTTAATACTGAAGGAGGGCCTTCACAACATATTGCGGCATGCAGGAGCCGGAAATGTGGAGTTCAGTGCTGTCCTGAAGGAAGGGATCTGTACCATATCCCTGAAGGATGATGGAATCGGCATTGATGAATCCAGGAAGGGCGGCAGGGAATCGCATGGCAACGGACTGATCAACATGCGGAGAAGGGCCCTTGAATCCGGGATTGAGTTCAGCATACAATCAGGGCCGGGTAAAGGAACAACCATTGTCCTGCGTATAAAAATATGACCTGATCAGGCTATACCATGTCACGGATAAAATACTTATTTTGCATAAAAAAAGCAGATGTCTATTTCAATCGGAATCGTTGAAGATCATACTGAATTCAGGCAGAGTCTTGAGTATGTCATTTCCTCTTTCTCTGATTACACGGTATCATGGGCCTATTCTTCCGTTGAAGAGGCGCTGGAGAACAATACGGAACCGGATCTGCTGCTGCTGGACATCAATCTCCCGGGCCTGACCGGTATTGAAGCCATCCCGCTGTTCAAACACCGTTCACCGGAGCAGAGAATCATCATGCTCACCATCCTCGAAGATGATTACCATATCCTCGAATCCATCAAGAACGGCGCTGATGGTTACATACTCAAAAAATCAAGTCCGAATAAAATCCTGGATGCCATACTCCAGGTTTATGAAGGCGGAGCCGCACTGACGCCCATGGTGGCCAAGCAGGTCATGGCTTTTTTAAAGCCACAGGCAGCAAAACAAGGGTCGCCTTCCAGCCTTACTGCCCGTGAAAAGGAGATCCTGGTGCAGATCACCAAAGGCCTGACCAATGAGCAAATTGCGATCGCCCTGTTCATCAGCGTGCAAACTGTTCGCAACCATATTAAAAATATCTACGACAAATTGCAGGTCCATTCTCGCGCCCAGGTGGTTGTGAAAGCTTTCAGGGAAAAGCTGATCTGATCACAAAATGACCCGTTGGGGCTATTGCAGAATCTTCCCATTCCGTTCATTTTTGCATTAACAGATTACTGAATCAATCCTGGTTTGGAATTTTGGCTTGCCCTGCCGGAAAAGTACCTGCAGTTCAGGTGCACACCATCGACTGCGGATTGACTGGCCGGGTTTCCTGAACGATCACAATACCAAATAAAGCGATATGCGCCCATCTCCTTTTTTTCTGTACAAAACTGCCAGGCATATATTTGCAGCAGTGCCTGCAACCGTTTTCTGTTACCTTATGTGGGCTTCACCATTGCACGCCGAAAATGTAATCGTCAGCGGTACGACCTTTAAAGTTTTACCAGGCACCACCGTGGTGTCTGCTGAAAACCTGGTGATCAAAAATGGCGCAAACCTGGAAAACAATGGCATCATCATCCTGAAAAAATCCATCATCAACGAACATGATGTGCCGAATGCTATTGGCCTGGGTATGGTTGAATTCTCGGGCACCGAAATGCAATCGGTGGTCGGGAAGAACATAATTCAATCCCTCACGGTTGATAATGCGGCAGGGATAACAATGGGCGGTAATACCATCATCAACGGGACCCTGGACCTGCTTAGCGGCAGCATTACACTCGGGAACTTCAACCTCCATCTTGGAGAGGCCGCCGTCATTGCCGGAACTCCTTCAGCCCTGAAAATGATCATTGTTTCAGGGGCTGGAGAACTGCGCAAGCAATTTCCTGCAGGTTTTACCGGCGGGTTCACCTTCCCGGTCGGAGATGATACAGGCCCCGGCGACTTTTCACCGGTAACCCTGGCCTTTACCGGAGGCGCATTTGAGGGCGGAAACTATGTTGGTGTGACCCTTCGGAATGAGGCTTATCCCGACCCTGATATTACCGGCAACTACCTGAACAGGTACTGGACCCTCTCCGCCTCGGGCATTTCAAACTTTAGCTGTAATGCAACCTTTCAGTATGTCGCAGCCGATGTGACCGGTGTTGAGGATGGAATTTCCTGCATAAAAGCCGAACCCTCATCCTGGGTGACTTACGGCATTACCAATGCTGCTTCCCATCAATTATCCGCGGCCGGAATAACGGCATTCGGATCCTTCACCGGGTTCAGAAGTACCACGCCGCCTGCAAACCAGTTGCTGACCAACATCCTGATCCCTGCAGGAATAAGTCATTGTTATGATGCAACCCAGGTTTTAACGGTCGCAGGCAACGGAGCAAACTTCATTGTGGAAAATACCGGGAATGTTACGCTGGTGGCGGGCGTTAAAATAGCATTGTTACCAGGTTTAAAGGTTTTCAGCGGAGGCTACCTTAATGGTTATATCACAACCAACAGCACCTTTTGCGGAATGGGGCCGAACCAGCTTGTTGCAGCGCTCCAAACCGAAAATGCTGCAGCG
>CAZPWZ010000283.1:0-4085 GCA_964590675.1 uncultured Draconibacterium sp. | reverse complement strand
TCAGATCGAAACCAATGTGGAAGGGAACCAGTTGGTGATCCGTGTCAGGCATGGTGTGATCCTCGGTAATCATGAGCCTGTCAAAGTCTATCTCACCGTACCTGATGTGAACAGACTCGATATCTCCGGCTCCGGTGACATATTTACGGAAAACAGGTGGCAAACAGAAACCATTTCGCTGAATATCAGCGGTAGCGGGACCATAAACATAGCCGATCTGTATGCAGATGATCTGTCAGCTAACATCAGTGGATCAGGAGCGATCAAAGCCGCTTCAGGAATGGTTGCCCGTGAAGAACTGAAGATAAGCGGCAGCGGGACCATCGACCTGCGAAGCATTGAAGCCGGTAAGGTTTATTCAACTACCAGCGGTTCGGGCGACACCTATATTCATGCTACTTCGCTGCTCGATGTCACCATCTCCGGCAGCGGCGACATCTGGTACTATGGTAATCCTGCAGTAAACACCCATATCTCAGGGTCAGGGAACCTTTGGAAAATGTAAAAAATGCGCTCAATGCACGCAATGTGCTCAATGAACGCAATGCCCGCAATGCAGGCAATCAATCACGCTATCAATCAATCAATCAATCAATCAATCTATCAATCTATCAATCTATCAATCTATCAATCAATCAATCTATCAATCTATCAATCATTCTAACAATCAATCTAACAATCAATCAATTGAATCATGAACAAAACCATCATCATTAGTTTACTCACACTCATTTCAATATCGTTGTCTGCCCAAACACCAACCCAAAACATTCGCGGACGGGTGTTTGATACTGATTCCAAAACAGGCTTGCCTGGAGCCAACGTGGTCGTTCTGAACTCTGATCCACTGATTGGAACCACCACGGATGTGAATGGTAATTTCATCCTTGAAAAGGTCCCGGTTGGCCGGAAATCGATCCAGGTCAGTTACATCGGATTCAAGCCGGTTGTGAAACCCGAAATCCTTGTCGGCAGCGGGAAAGAGGTTGTGCTCTCCTTTGAACTCGAAGAGGAGGTGATCCAGGCCAGGGAGGTTGAAATCAAGGCAACGGTTGAAAAGGATAAAGCCATCAACAGCATGGCTATGGTGAGCGCCAGGTCGTTCAGCGTGGAGGAGAGCCGCCGCTATGCAGGTTCTGCCGATGATCCCATGCGGGCAGTGTCCAATTTTGCCGGTGTGGCCTCCAGCGCCGATGTCAACTCCAACGAGATCGTGATCCGCGGAAATTCTCCCAAGGGGCTGCTCTGGCGGGTCGACGGCGTCGACATTCCCAACCCGAACCACTATGCCTATGTTGGCACATCAGGCGGGGGACTCACCATGTTCAGCAGCCAGGTGCTCAGCAACTCCGACTTCTATACCGCCGCATTCCCTTCGGAATACGGCAATGCATTATCCGGAGTGTTCGACATGCGATTCCGCAATGGAAATAATGCCCGCCATGAATTCGCCTTCCAGGTTGGCATCCAGGGGCTTGATCTTTCGGCCGAAGGACCGTTCAGTAAGAAAAGCCAGGCCTCTTATTTGTTTAACTACAGATACTCCATTCTTGCCTTCCTCCAGTATATTGATCCCTCGATGAAGAATAAAATCCCTTCATACCAGGACCTGTCATTTAAGGTAAACCTCCCGACAAAAAAAGCAGGAACATTTTCGCTCATCGGCATCGGGGGCATTTCAAGGTCAAAATACATACCGGAACAGGATTCGACACAATGGAAGACCCTGGAAGACCGCACGCAATCAATGCTCAACAACAACATGGGTGCGATCGCCCTGATTCACCAGGTATCATTGTCCCGCAGAACCTATGTGCGCTCGGCCATCTCGGGAACATATAACAGCATCAATTACGACAACAGTTACCTTTCACCGGATTATACCCTTCAGCCCCAGGACAGCGTAAAGCAGGAAAACTACCGGTTTTCAGCAAGTGTCGTGCTCAATCACAAATTCGGGACAAAACACACCAACCGCAGCGGGTTTACCTACACCCGGCTTTTCTATAACAGCATGATCAAGGCGGTGAACCCAACTTCCGGTGAATTCTCGGAAGTTTATAACGGGCATGGGAACACCGATCTGATCCAGGCTTTCAGTGAATCCAAAATCGATATCACAAGCAGGATTGTGATCAATGCCGGGCTTCATTTTCAGTATTTCCTCCTGAACCGCCATTATGCCGTTGAGCCCAGGATCGCCATGCGGTGGCAGGCATTCCCCAAACATGCCTTCAGCATCGGGTACGGACAACATGCGCAAACCGAAGATGTGGGCGTTTACCTCACGGGAGTGCAGGTCACGCCTGAAGAAAATGTACAACCCAACAGGAAACTCAATTTCAGCCGGTCGCACCATTTCGTAATGGGCTACGATTACATGATCAGGCCCGAAATGCGGCTGAAACTGGAAGGTTATTATCAATATTTGTATGATATCCCCGTGATGCCGGGGAACTACTATTCACTGATCAACAGCAGCGGCGGATATTACAACGATACGCTCGTTAATGAAGGCACCGGACGGAATGCGGGTCTCGACATCACCTTTGAGAAGTTTCTCACGAAACAGTATTATTACCTGGTCACGGTCTCCCTTTTCGATTCAAAATACAGGGGCGGAGACGGAATCGAACGGAATACGCGGTTCAATGCCAATTATGTGGTCAATCTCCTCGGCGGGAAAGAGTGGACCATCAGGAAAAAGAATATTTTCGGCGTCAATCTTAAGGCATCGCTTACAGGCGGAGAATATTATGTTCCGATCGATCTGGAACAATCGAAATTGCAGCATCGCGAAGTTTTGGATGATGCCCGGGCTTATACCACGCGGCTTCCTGATTTTGTATATCTCGACCTCACCCTCACCTATCGCACAAACCATAAGAAATTTTCAGGAATCTGGGCCATCCAGCTTAAGAACCTGTTGAACCAGCAGCCTGCAACAGGATATGTTTACAATGATTTCAACCAGTCGGTTGAACCGGTTCATGGAATGGGAATACTGCCGTTTGTGAGCTATAAGATCGAGTTTTGAAAAACGGGACGAATAACGGGACGCGGGACATGGGACACGGGCCATTGAATGTGGAAGGAAAATGGCACACGGGACGCGGAACGCGGGACGTTGAACGCGGAAAAACGGGACAAGGGACAGGATCGGTTTCAGGGGTAGATTATCGAGATTACTTCGAACTTATGAGAATTTCCCGATGGCACAATTTTAAAAAGGGCGAAGGGAGTTACGGTATTTCCCGCCTCATCAATATCGCAATTCCCGCTGGCGCCGGTATAGTTTACCCCTCCGTTCCGGCATGCAGATTGAACAGATTTCCATCCGAGTGATGGCATAACCACCGGATCCGACGGATTGCCATGGGAAACCTGCCTGATCCAATGGTTCACATTTGACCGGAAAGTTGCCATATTATCCAGGCCGCCTTGAAGAAATGCTTTTTCAATAGCCATTGCGTAAAGAAACCCGATATCATAAAACTGGGCATTGTAGGAAGCAGGTTCCTGTCCGAAGCGGTTTATCAGTTCTGATTTGAAATATTTATAGGGACCGCTGGCGGTATCGGCGGAAGCGATGGCTCCGAAATTTCGCGGATGCCCGTTTACCTCGCCGGTCATGAATGCCACGGGTGCCTCCAGCAATGAGGAGGTATAAAGACCGTCGCATAAAAGAAAACTGGTGTTTTCCAGTCCACCTGCAGCGTGAATCGCATCGAGCCGGGTGATAAACTCCGTATATGCCTGCGTATTCAGCATGGAGATAAATATGGCTTCCGGGTTTCCTGCCAGCAATTGGCTCATTTTGGAGGTATATTCGGGATCGCCGGGCTTAAACCTGACAAGAACGGAGGTGCCCCCGCCAAATCCTTGCCTGAAAGCACTCCCGAGGTCTTCTGAATAAGTATCTCCCTCCTCAACGGCAATGGCGACAGTCTGGATGCCAAAAGAAATGGCCTTATCAATTATAATTCCGGATTCAAATGCATCCGGGGGACAGAGCCGCTGGAAATAAGGCGAAATTCCACTAAGGAAGCCCGAAGTCGCAGCACCTGAAATGACCGGATAATGGT
>CAZPWZ010000282.1:0-4086 GCA_964590675.1 uncultured Draconibacterium sp. | reverse complement strand
GCTGGTTCCGGATATCCGGATGCAGATCGGCGGGTTCATTCCCGAAAATTACAACCTTACCTATGATGGAGCCGTGCCGGCAAAAATGGCGCTGGCCCGGTCGCTTAACATCCCGGCCGTAAAGATGTTACAGACCTATGGGTATGATCAGTTTTACAGCCTGCTGCGAAAGTTGGGGATGACCACCCTCACCAAGCCGGCCGATCATTATGGGCTTGCGCTGATCCTGGGCGGGGCGGAGGCAAACCTGTGGGATCTGGCCGGCATTTATGCCTCCATGGCCCGCACGTTAAGCCATTTTTCCGACCATGGACAAAAATACAGCAAGTCTGATTTTCATCCGCCGGGATACATTGCAGGCAAGGAACAAAAAAAGGCATTATCCCTGGATCAATCCTCCTGGTTCGATGCCGGTTCCATCTGGCTTACCTTTGAGGCCATGGTTGAGGTGGCCCGTCCCGATGCCGATCTTTTATGGCAGCAATTCTCTTCATCCGGTAAAATTGCCTGGAAAACCGGCACCAGCTTCGGAAACCGTGATGGCTGGTCGGTAGGGGTGACCCCTGAATATGTTGTTGCCGTTTGGGTGGGAAATGCATCCGGTGAGGGAAGGCCGGGACTGACAGGCATAGGCACGGCGGCGCCCATCCTGTTTGATATTTTCAAGACCCTGCCCACGACCACCTGGTTTAAAGCCCCGGTACAGGCCATGATGCAAGTCCCTCTATGCCGGTACAGCGGCTACCGGTCTGCCGAAATCTGTGAATTCACCGATTCGGTGTGGATCCCGAAGCAGGGAGCAAAGACGACGCCCTGTCCTTTTCATCAACTCATACACCTGGATAAATCCGGGAAATGGCAGGTCAATTCCAATTGCGAATCTACGGAAAACATGCAGCATGTATCGTGGTTTGTCCTTCCGCCGGTACAGGAATGGTATTTCCGCAATAAAAATCCATTTTACAAGATGCTGCCCCCGTTCCGGCCCGGTTGTACCGGTAATTCTGAACGCAGGAACATGGACCTCATCTACCCGAAAAATAACAGCAAAATTTATATTCCCGTCGAACTCGACGGGAAACCGGGAAGTGCGGTGTTCAGGCTGGCACACCGGGATGCAGGGGCCCTGGTCTACTGGCACCTCGATGATCGTTTCACCGGAACCACAACCCAGGTTCACCAAAAGGCATTGGCTCCCGCCCAGGGCATGCACCGGCTGACATTGGTTGATCAGAATGGAGAGACCATGACGATAAGGTTTGAAGTGATCAGCGAGCGGTAAAATACAAACTTACCATTCAAATGGCTCACCGCCAACCCTCAACTTGTTTCCTCCTTTTCCCTACCTTTGCACCTCCAACAACACCAACTTATGATCCTTGTCACCGGCGGAACCGGGCTGTTAGGTTCCCATCTGCTGCTCGATCTTGTCAAATCGGGCAGGCAGGTTCGTGCCATCAAACGTGAAACCAGCAATCCAGGGATGGTTCGCAAGGTGTTTTCGTATTATGTTTCGAACCCGGATGAATTGGCTGCGAAAATTGAATGGGTTGATGCCGATCTGATGGATTTTGGCGCCATGGAGGATGCCATGAAGGGTGTAACGGAGGTTTACCACTGCGGAGCCGTTGTTTCCTTTTATCCCAGGGATCACAAGGAGATGCTCAAGGTCAACATCGATGGCACAGCCAACCTGGTGAACCAGGCTTTGGAGAACAAGGTCTCGAAATTTTGTTATGTGAGCTCTGTGGCTACGCTGGGAAGAGCGGAGAACAATGATGTTTCCACGGAAGAGACCTACTGGATCCCCTCGAAAAAAAATTCGGTGTACGGCATCAGCAAATATGGCGCTGAACGGGAAATCTGGCGGGGGATGGAGGAGGGGCTCCAGGCCCTGATCATTAATCCCTCGGTTATCCTTGGACCCGGGTACTGGCAGGATAATTCAGGTTTATTCAGGCTGGTTTGGGAAGGATTGAAGTATTATACCCGCGGCGTGAATGGCTACGTGGATGCCCGGGATATCACCAAAGCCATGATCGGGCTGATGGATGGAAATTACTTTGGTCAGCGGTATATCTGCTCGGCCGCTAATTTGTCGTACCAGGATTTTTTCGGTCTCATCGCAAAACATCTGGGCAAGCCGGCCCCTACAGTGAATGTTCCTCCTGCCATGACCTCGGTTGCCTGGAGGGTTGAGGCTGTTCGTTCCTTTTTAACCGGATCGAAGCCGGAAGTTACCCGTGAAATGGCCACCACCACTGCGCAGGTTTACACCTATTCGAGTGAAAAACTTTGCAAAACGCTGAATTTCAATTTCCGGCCGGTGGAGGAATCGATCAGGGAGATTTGTGGGTTTTATATCGGAGACATGGCAAGTGGCAAGTGATACAATTTACGATTTACGATTTACGATTTACGATTGACGCGTTGCTAATACATCTTTTCGCTATTTCGTAATTTCGTTAATTCATTTGATCAGGTTGCGGTAGTGGTAGTACCGGGTCACGATATCATCGACAAATCCTTCGGTTTTGTAATCGACGGGGTAGGCATCGAGTGAATCGGGCTTGGCTACCGGATCTTTTTTTGAGCGGCGCAGCAGGTAATAATCGACGTGACCGTTCCACCTGTTTTTATCCCTGCCGAATTTTGCTGCTTTTTCCCTGGCGCCCATGACCCTTCCTGGCCCAACATTATAGGATGCCAGCACAAAATGAACCCGTTCGACCTGACTCGAAATTTCATCGGGAAGCTGCTTGTCGAGATACCGCAGGTATTTCACCCCGCCACTGATCTGTCGTGCAATCGTTGCCGTGCTGTCGATGCCGAACTTTGCAGCCGTCTCGGGCATTAGCTGCATCAGTCCGCTGGCGCTGCGCGACGAAATCTGCCCCGGCCTGAAGTTCGATTCCTCATAGATCAAGGAGGCTACCAGCCGCCAATCCCACATAATCTGCCTGCTTTGCTCCCTGATGATGTCATCGAAAGGAGAAAGTTTGTTGCCATTCACCGAGAAATATTCGCTCTGCAGAAACCGGACGATCCGCTGGTTGTCGAAATATTCGAGATAGGTTTTCTTAAGGCGGCGGGATGCTTTTAATTCCTGCAGCCAGCCATTCACCTCGGTACGCAGCGAATCGGAGGTGAGGCCCATTCCCCAGGCGTAGGAGAAAAGCGGAAAGGCCAGTAATGAAATGTCGATGTTCCGGAAGTAGCGGTGATAAACCATGGCCACATTTTCCTGGCAGATGGCATACCGGATCTTTCCCTCCGATACCTGGCGGATGAGCTCCTCCTGCCGGATTTCAGAAACCTCCTTCAGGATGGCCCTGCGCCCGGTCTTTTTATAAAATGCATGATACAGGGAAACGAAGAAGGGGTTGTTATGAACATATACCGTATCCTCCGGAAAGTCATGCAGTTTTTTAACAATGCCCGGTTTTGAATCCCCTGGCTTTACTCCTTTTCTCTGAACCAGAACCAGTCGTGTTTCGCCAAAAGGCTCGGAAAACCGGACCAGTTTTTTACCATCGCCGGAAACCGGAAGATTGAGGGCCATGATATCGGCTGCATTGTAATGCATGTAGTATTCCAGCTTCGAAATGTTATTGCTGGCAATGACTTTGAGCGGCACCTTCAGATATTTCGCGAATGATTCGAGCAGCTCGAGCTGGTATCCCATGGCTTCACCCCTGTAAATGAAATAGTTGAGCGTGTTCTGATCGGTGAGCGCGATCAGGTAACCGCGTTCGCGTATCCTGCGGAGTGAATCCTTGCGCACCTCCTCCTTGTGAAATATGCTCCGGGTAACGAAAAATGCAATCGCAATCACCGCCAGTCCGAGCAGAAGGGCCCTGAGGATAATGAAAATCCTGGATTTCTTGTTCAATATATCTGTTTAAGAGACTTTTCTGTATCTCAAAATGGCCAGGCTGACAATGCAAACCGCATACACAACCAGTGACCAGAAATGGGAGCTGATATCTGCAAAACCTGATCCCTTCAGCAACACCATCCGCATGATCCTGATAAAATACATGAGCGGATTCAATCTGTCGAGGTCCTGCGCCCATTGCGGCATGC
>CAZPWZ010000281.1:0-4091 GCA_964590675.1 uncultured Draconibacterium sp. | reverse complement strand
CAGCAGATCAGGCGCACCGGCATTTAACCGTAAAGAGGCCTGGATGCCGCTGCCTGCAACATTCTCTGAAAACCTGGCAATCGCCAGCAAGGCATAAGAGATCGTTTGCGTGCTGCACCACTCCTCATTGCAGAGTGCGGCAGAAATTTCTTTCACCAGCGGGGCAGCTTTGGTTTTCATGTCCATCAAACACAGGGCCTCCACGATCATGGCCTTGTCGCGAAGGT
Organism: uncultured Draconibacterium sp.; assembly: GCA_964590675.1. GTDB lineage: Bacteria > Bacteroidota > Bacteroidia > Bacteroidales > FEN-979 > CAIVAT01. Next base: position 3,864 of record CAZPWZ010000281.1, on the reverse strand, counting down.
CGGAACCATAGGAATAACTGAGCTCACGGTATGGGCTCACCGTGGCAGGCGCATTGCTTACCAGCTGCAGCGCCACCTCTTTTTTCCCGGTAAGTTCATATGCAGCAGCAAGCCGCCACCGGGCCGGAACCGAAAGGTCCGTCTTTCCGAGCAGCTTGTTCATGGCTCCCAGTTCCGGCGCCTTGGCCAATGCAAGCGTATACAGCCGGTAGGCCTGCATCAGGTCATTGTTATACCATGAAGCATTATAGCTCCATGATACCGCCAGCTGGCGCTGATATTCCTTCCACGCAGGCAGGAAGTTGACCGGCAGGGAAAAGCCCTTTCGCTCAGCCTCCAGCAGGAAATGGCCGGCATAGGTGGTTCCCCATTCGTCGGCATACTGTGCACCGGGCCAGCTGGTCAAACCGCCATTGGTCAGCTGGAATGATTTCAGCCGCCTGATAGCAGCACGGATGTTCTGTTCGGTCTCTTTTTTCGATCCTTCGGAAAGCTCCATGACATCGCCCAGGAAAAGTTGCGGAAAAACGGAAGAGACGGTCTGTTCCACACACCCGTAAGGATAATGCACCAGGTAGTACAGCCGCTTATCCAGGTTCATGGGTAACACATTTGAAATTTCAAGGGTTCCCCTGTTCGTCCCCTTCATACCCGGGGCCATGAATTCGGCGCTCCAGGTCTTTCCGGGATTGATTGCTTTTTCAAAAAAATCAGTCACCCGGGGATTTGGATTGCGGATCCCGATTTCAATGTGATGCACCGACTTGAAATTGCCGCTTGTTACCGTGATCGTTACTTTCCCGTTACCCACCTCCCCGGCTGTTTTTAGTCCGAAGGTGACCAGCTGATCGCCGGTCCGGGTGAATGTCAATTGTTTTGTGCTTTCTCCCCGGAGGATGAACAACTCATTCGTGGTTACCTCCACTTTCACATTCCTGATGGACTGATCCATGGCGAAAACACTGACCGGCAGCGTGACTGCTTCTCCGGGGCCTAAAACCCTTGGCAATGTTCCAAGGACCATCAGCGGTTTCTTTACCCTGACCGTTTTTTCCCCGCTTCCATAGGCGCCATCCTGCCCGGCGACCACCATCACCCTCACCGACCCGATATATTCCGGCATGGTGAAGGAATGCGTTTTGGACTGTCCCTTTTTTAATTCAAACGGCCCCATAAACCTGACCATCGGCTTGAACCGGTTGGCCTTCAGTCCGCCTTTGTTGATTGCATCCTCATCGCCCCCGATACTGAGGATGCGCTGCAATTCGCCACTAAAGGCGCCCATCACCTGGTCGAAAAGATCCCAGGTTTTGACCCCAAGCGCCTCCCTTGCATAAAATACACTCCACGGATCAGGGGTTTTAAAACGGGTGAGATCGAGTAAACCCTCATCAACCATGGCCAGCGTGTATGTCATTGGCTTTCCGTTTTGTTCCTTCACCTGGATGGTTACCTCCTTGCCGGGTTCCAGTTCACTGCGCATGCCGATCACCGGTTTGAGATGGGTATTGGGATTCTCGACCGGAACGGGGATCACCCCGTACAACCTGATGGGCAGGTCGTTCCTGGTCTGGGAGTGCGGCTGGATCAGGGTCACAAAGGCAAAACAGTTGGGCGCCATGGCTTCGGTGGCATCAAAGGTGATATCGGTGGTGCCCCTGGATGTTGGCACCCAGAACGACTTCAGGACACTTGATCCGGTTTCGATGGTGACCAGGGCGCGGCCATCGGGAGAAGCAGGCAGCGTGAGCTTTACCTTTTCCCCAACCTGGTACTGGCTTTTGCTGGTGGTGAGTGTAAGCATGGCAGCAGCCTGTTTTTCACCACCCGGCATGCGGAAATATCCGGGCCAGTCGACATAGATAACCTGACCGGCCGCATGACCCGAGGTTTTATCGGTCACCTTTACCAGGTATCGTCCCCAGTCACTGTAACCGGCCTGAAAATCAAAGGTGGCTTTTCCATTCACCGTCTTTACAGTGGCTGAATCCGATGGATTGATGTAAGATGTGGATATAAAATTAGCCGATCCTGCTTCGGAATCATCCCACCACCATCGCCATTCGAGCTTGTACACCTCCACCTTGAGGCGGTTTGAAGGTATCGGCTCCCCGAGGGCATCAAGGTTCAGCAATTCGATCGGATAGGTTTTGTCGGTATATAAAACCCGGTCGCCATTGGAACCTGTTGGAACCCGCAATCCGGCATAGGAACGGTAAGGATAATAGGGTATCGAAAAACGGTCGATGCTGAAATCGCCGCCATCCTCAAATACCATGGTTTCAAAACTGGCTTTGAGCGCCCCCGGAGCAACATGGGTCACGTGAATTACCGGTGCCACCAATGCCCTGCCATCTGCATCGAGCCGGCCATCAAAAACAGTGATGTTTTCAGCAGCAAATCCGGCAGTTGGATTGTCGAAAACAAATCCCGGGAAGTTTTTAAACGCAGTAACCGATTTCGTCAGCGTAAGCATCACCCTGGCTTTTAGACTGCGCGCCACTGATCCGGTGAGCCAGTTCGCCTGCAGCACCGCTAAAGGAATTTTATCTTTAATGAGCCGGTCGGTCTTGAAATCAAAGCTGATCTTCAGCCTGTTGGGCTTCACTGTTTCGATCTTGATGGTCTTCTGAAATTCCACCCCGCCCACATTCACCCTGGCAAGCCAGTTCCCTGTGGGAGCATCCTGTGCCGTAGCCGTGCTGAAGTTGTAAAATCCGTTTACCGGGTTGGTGCGTACCATCCTGTTGATAAGTTGTCCGCCCGGGTTGTATAACGACATGCTCACCGGGTGATGCGGCGGGAGCTGATGCAGTTTGTCTTCAAGGAAAAAGGAGAGGTAAATCGAGTCGCCTGGCCGCCACACACCCCTTTCACCATATAAAAATCCTTTGAGTCCCTTTTGTACAGGCTCACCGCTTATATCGAACATGCTGAGCGACAGTGCGTTTCCATCAGCAAGTTTCAGGTAACCGGTTTGAGCGCCCGAGTGTGCAACCACGATAAAGGGTCGCTTTTTTATAGGAACGATTACCATTCCTTCGCTGTTGGTAAAGGATTTACCCATGCTTTGCAACTGGAAGTTGAAAAATTCCACAGCAACACCTGAAAGTGGTCTGGTGGAAACGATATCCGTTACAAAAACATGATAATTCCCGTCATTCCCAGCCTTGGCAATCATTCCAAGGTCGGAGGCAAGTACATTCCGGCTTACCGATCTGTTGTAATAATAGGATGGTTTGCATGGATTTTCGCGCTCCTCCCAACGATAGTTCCGCCAACCCCCGTGGCTGAAATCATCGTTGTCGTAATTGCTGTAGTAATCCCAATCCTGGTCATTTTCCTCCTCCGGATCGTTTGTAACAACCATATCCGTTATTGATTGTTCGAGGGTGTCTGAATCACTGCAGGGATAAGTTGAATAGGCTCTTTTAAATCCCAGGATAACCGAATATATGGCACCGGGTTCCGCCTTCATCAGGGTTGAAAGATCGATGGAATAGCGGTTCCATTTCCCGTAATCCGTCACGCCGGTGAGCGGGATCGATTTTTTCAGCACAACCCTGCCAGCCCGCGCCATCTGGAAATTGCCGCTTAATTCGTTAACCTGCAGGAACTGGAGGATATTATTTTCAAAGATCCGTACGACTTTTACATCGATCGTTTTCAGGTTAACCGCCTCAAAAGGGAGCAACATGCCGTTGGAGGCGGGCATGATCACACCGTCGCCGGTAAACCGGACACCGGGTTTAAGGTTTTCAACCTCGATTTCCTCCGTAACCCTTTTACCCAGCGCTGCCTGGCTGATGTTCATGATGGCAGGTTCAATCGTCAGCCGTATTTTGGTCTCTGTTGTTTCGGGAA
>CAZPWZ010000280.1:0-4107 GCA_964590675.1 uncultured Draconibacterium sp. | reverse complement strand
AGATGTTCAGTGAGATGTTGGATTTTCATGGTGAACAGGGCCACCTGTGCTTCAGTGGAGCCGCTGTCAAATTCTGATTTTCCGTGTTCTAGGAATGCTTTCTTTTTTACTTCAGGTGCTAAATTCATTGCTGTACGTGTTGTTTCTGATTAACTTAATAGGCCTTTTAAACGGGCTGCAAATCTACGAATTTCTTTTAATACTACCAAATAAATCTTTGTCCGGATTAATATTTTTTGTATAGGATGAAAAAGAGTAATTTTGGTTCCGGCTGTTGCCATCAAAATTTTATCTGGTATGGAAAATTTAAAAGAAGAATTCAGGGTAAAGGGGGAGGAGCTGGTTGAAAAGATCAGGCAACTGATCCACGAAGGAAACGTGCGCCGGCTGATCATAAAGGACGAAGAGGGCAAGGTATACCTGGAGATCCCGGTCACCTTCGGTGTGATCGGTGCACTCATCGCACCGATGCTTGCTGCGGTAGGAGCGGTTGCTGCCATGGTAGCTGATTTAAAAGTTGAAGTAGTAAGGGATAATGATCCTGATATCAAAGAGAAGGACTCCAAGTAGATTGAAATATCTCATATGCCAGTTCAGCCTGGTTGACAAGCATTTGTTGACCGTTCATTGTGCGGGCATGCATGGCTTTCCCCTTTTTAAGAAATAACGTTTCCTCAGGATTGTAGATGAGATCATATAAAAAATGATCCTGGCCAAGTGCATGGTAAGGTATCGGGGGAAAAGTAGTAACATCAGGATACATTCCAAGCGGTGATGTGTTGATAATAAGTTTATTATAATTGATTATCTCAACATTTAGTTCATTATAGGAATAAATACCTGGTCCCTTTGCTTTCCGTGACACAAAAGTGTATGAAATTGCAAGTTTATTCAATGCATGAGCGACTGACTTGGCTGCTCCTCCTGTTCCAAGGATCAATGCTTTACAATCATTCACCTGATCTTTTAGTGTAAGATAGAATCCTCCTGCATCCGTATTAAATCCTTTGGTCCGGACCGATCCGTTTTTCCTGCTGATCATGATGGTGTTAACAGCGCCGATTTCCATGGCGACAGGGTCAAGTTCATCGAGGTACGGGATGATTTTTTCTTTATAGGGAATGGTCACATTAAGCCCGGCCAATGAAGGCTGGTTATGGATCAGGGCCGGAAATTCCACAAGACTGGCTAATGGAAATAAATTGTATCTTTTTTGCGGTTGACCTTCCTTCAGGAATTTCTCATTGAAATAGGATGCTGACCATGAATGCCCCAGTGGAAACCCAATCAGCCCATATATCTCGTCCGGATGCGCCATTTCGTGATTTCTCTAGTGTGGTTGCAGCTTTGTCAAGTCTGGCGGAAGGAATGAATTGAAAGTGTCACTCCGTAAGCCAAGACGCAGCGTTTCGAGCGGAATAAGTTCTGAGGGGGCAATATTGCCAAGGTTCACATTGGCACCGAAATGCTGGATAAACCAGACCTGCTGGGATTTCAACGGAGCCTCCCACAAGAGCTTATCAGCCTGGATTTTTGCTAAGATTTTGTTAATCAGCGCAACATGGGCTTTACCGGTGGCACGGTAGATCCCCACATTGCCGCTTTCCCTCGCTTCTCCGATAACCTTAAAGGATCCAGCCTGCAACTCCTTCTGCATCATTTCAATCCAGCGCCCGGGAGCAATAAGGATTTCGGATTCCTTGGAACCAACTTCTGAAAGAACGGTATATTTTTTAGCCAGTTTATGGATGTATTCGCATTTGACATCATGTTCAAGGGTTACTGACCCGTCTGATACTTCAACGGAATCAAGTCCCAGCTGGTCAACAAACCGCAAATAGTTGTCAAACTGATTGCGGATGATGCAGGCTTCAAATAGAGTTCCGCCTAAATAGACCTTTATGTTTGCCTGCTGGTAAACCTTAACCTTTTCCTTCACCCTGTTCGTAACGAGGGCGGTTCCAAATCCAAGTTTTACAAAATCGGCGAGGTGTCCGGCAACGTCAACCAGGTCTTCGGCCTCGCGCACACTCAGTCCTTTATCCATCACCATGGCAATCCCGTTCTGCCTGGGTTTGGTGGTGCGGTCGGGTAGGTAAGGGAGATTAATCATCGGCATATCAGGAGGGTAAGGATATGGAGTCGTCTTTCAAAGGGAATTACTGCTTTTTAAAAGATTCAATAAGCTGAACAACTTCAGGATAGTTCCTGGCCTCCGGAAAGGTGGTAAACAACCGCTTATGTCCTTCATAATCCATCTCCATGGCTTTCATAAGGGTTTCATTGCCCTGTTGTGACTTCCCCTGCATAAAGAGGTAATAAGCCATTCCAAAGAAGAAATCGGCGTGTGATTCATGATGCTGTAAACCATCTTCGAGCACGGCATATCCTTTGGCATAATCTTTCTGGTCGGCATAAACGACAGAGAGGTCGAGCCAGATATCGGCATCATCCGGATCAAGTTCAATCACCTTGCGGTACGATGCGATACCATCTTCAATTTGTGAGAGTTTGATCTGTATGTCGCCGAGAATGAACCAGTATTCCGGGATCGTAGGTGTCAGTTTGATCGCTTTCTGTATGTAGGGCAGGGCAGCCTGGGGCTTGCCCAGCTCATCATGTGAAATACCAACCCCCAGCCAGGCATCGGCAAATTCAGGATCAAGAGAGATGGCTTTCTGATAATATTCAATGGAGGCATCGAACTTTTTAAGCTTTTCGTAACACTCTGCAATATAGTAATATGTAACCGGTTCAGGATCTTCGTAATAAAAGGTCTCAAAGTAGATTTCGATCGCCTTGTCAAACTTGTCGATGTTAGCATAGCAATTGGCCTTGTTGAAGTAAGCCGAAGAAAAGGTGTCGTCGATGGCAAGAACATAATCGTAGGCCTCAATCGCCTTTTCATACAGCTCGTTGTTGCTGTAAGCTATTCCAAGGTTAAACCATGCAGCTACCGAATAGGGATGCTGATCAATAAAGGTCTCCAGGAAACCGATGCTGCGGTCCGATTGCTGCGAAACTTCGCAACAAAAAGCAAATTCATACAGTGCGGGATCATTATCAGGATTCAGTTCCAGGGCTTTAAGCAAATATTCAATGGCCTTGTCATACTTTCCAAGGGATTCATATTCAAAGGCGATACTGGAATAGATATCATCAACGAAATCGGCCCCATCAATAGCTTTTTTATACTCTTCAATGGCTTTTTCCGGTTTTTCAAGCTGGCTGTAAAGGTTGCCTTTTGAAAGATAAAGGTCACTGTCGGCCCCCTGGGAATATTCAATCTCCTTTAAGATCCTGATAGCCTCATGGTCTTTTTTTACATTCACGTGGTATTGCGCTAGTTTAATCAGGACCGATACACAACCGGGATGTTGTCCAAGAGCCTGGTTGATAGTCACAAAGGCTTTCCGCTGGTCGTTTTTGAAGAAATAGTACTCGATAATTTCTTCAAATTCATCCACATCAAAGAAGATGTGCTGTTCCTGCTGGAGCATTTTTTCGAACCGCCCGACAAGGGACAAAGTTTCACGGTCAAAATAGGATTCAAACGGTTCTTCCATCAGTAATCAGATATGCCATTAAAATAGCGGCATCAATTTCTGCAAAATTACGAAAAAATCGGATGGCAGGGGGATGATAACCAGGATGATTTCCAGTTTTTTTCAACAGGATGAATTGGTAATATGGAAAAACTTTACTTTTGCCTAAAAAAGTACATGGCTTTAATCAAATCCATCTCCGGTATTCGGGGAACAATTGGCGGAAAAGTGGGTGAAGGACTGAATCCCGTTGATATTGTCCGCTATACAGCATCCTATGCAGCCTTTCTCCGCGAATCACATCCTGCCACCAGGCTCAAAGTCGTTGTAGGACGTGATGCACGCATCTCCGGCACCATGGTTAACAACCTGGTTGTCGGTACCCTGATGGGCATTGGTGTTGATGTGGTAGATATTGGCCTGACTACGACTCCGACCACTGAAATCGCTGTGATTGAGGAACATGCGCATGGTGGTATTATTTTGACAGCCAGCCACAATCCCAAGCAATGGAATGCGCTGAAACTGCTCAACAGCAAGGGCGAATTCATCAGCGGCGATG
>CAZPWZ010000279.1:0-4123 GCA_964590675.1 uncultured Draconibacterium sp. | reverse complement strand
TGTATGGAATCCATTCCCTGCGGGCCCGCGAAAATTTTCCGGATACGACAACATTTCACATCGAATGGTATAAAGCGATCGGAGTGGTAAAAAAGGCCTGCTATCTGACTGCATTAGCATATAAAAAGGCGGTGGAAGAGAAATTCAGGGCGAAGGATACGGGGCACAGCCTAATGGATTTGGAGCACGGGACCGTGGGCATGGAGCAAGAAGCACCGGGCGTGGAGCATGGAGCACAGGCTCGTGATCATGGAACAAAATCTGTGGGGCAGCTGGATGAGGCCATGGCTTTGAGTGATCTGATCGCGGCGGCTTCAGAAGTTGCAGAAGGAATGCACTTTCAGTGGTTTATCGTTCCGGCAATCTCCGGCGGCGCTGGAACGAGCATCAATATGAATGTAAACGAGATCATTGCCAATGCGGCGCTGGTGAACCGTGCATTAAAACCCGGGAATTATAAGATCATTGATCCGATAGAACATGCCAATATTTACCAGTCGACCAATGATGTGATCCCGACTGCCTTAAAGGTGGCCACTATGCTCCTTCTGCAGGAGCTGGAAAAGGTGATCAACAACCTGCGGTTTGTGGTTGAACAGCAGGAAACTGCCCATCACGCCGATCTTAGAATCGGTTATACCCAGATGCAGGAGGCGGTACCCACTTCATTCGGCAAATTGTTCAGTACATACAGCGAGGCGCTTTCACGTGACTGGTGGCGGGTTTCAAAGTGTTTCGAGCGGATAAAAACCGTTAACCTCGGCGGCAGCGCCATTGGCACGGGCGTGGCTGTGCCGCGTTACTTCATCATGGAGGCCATCGGGCAGCTGCAGCATCTCACCGGGCTGCCTGTCACCCGGAGCGAGAATCTTGCCGATGCCACCAGCAACCTCGATTCCATTGTCGAGATCCACGCAACACTGAAGGCTCACGCGGTAAATCTCGAGAAAATGGTTTCCGACCTGCGCCTGCTTGCTTCTGATCTGACCTCGGTTTCATCGCCGGAATTCACCCGCCCAGCAACACCCGGAGATCGCAAATCAAAATTCGAAAATCGTCAATCTGCCCTCTCCATTCCACCGCGACAGGCAGGCAGTTCCATCATGCCCGGTAAAATCAACCCGGTGATCCCTGAATTCGTGATCAGTGCAGCCCACCGGATTTATGCCAACGACCAGCTTATCAGCTCGTTGTCAGCACAGGGTTGCCTTGAACTGAACGCCTACCTTCCCATGATCGGACACGCCTTGCTTGACAGCATCAAGCTGCTCATTGCATGCGATCACACATTGAAGCAGAACCTGTTTGACGGCCTGACCGTGAACCGGGAAACCAGCCTCGCCTTGTTGTTCAGGAGCCCGGCTATAACCACAGCCCTGCTGCCAGTCCTTGGATATCACAAAGCCTCGGAATTGGCAAAATACATGAAGAACAATGGTATGGATGTTTTCGTTGCCAACAATGATCTTAAAATTCTAACGGATGAGAAATTGCGGACCCTTCTGAAACCTGAAAACCTGTTGAAACTGGGTTATACCCTGAGTGATCTGGAATAACAGTGGAATTGAGTGATCAGTTAGTCAACCTTTCTGTAAAGTCCTTAAATCACCGGGTTCCCTGTCCTGACCCTCACCCTGAAATGATCCATGATGTAGGGTGATTTCATCGGGTTCCAGATGAAAGCATGGAACATCAGTCCGTGATGCCGCAACTCGATATCGCTGAGCCGCAGGGAATGGAACACGCGGCCCTGGTGGCCAGGTTTGATGTAGTCATTCACTGCGGCGGAGCTCCATTTGACATCTTTTCCATTGGCTGTAACACTGATGACCAGCCATGCGCCGGGAAAAACCATGGGAGTGCGCATGTCGACCGAAACATCGATCACGTCATTTGGCGAACGCATCATATCGCGCAGCGACTTTGAATAGGTCGGACTGAATTCGGATCCTGCAGGCGAGGCGAATGATAATTTTCCTTCGATGGCGAGGGAGTCGGTACAGCGCTTCTGATCGATCCAGCCCCAATCGGGCAGGCTGGGTTCAAAATTGTTCACGGCCGCATAGAAATATTCGCTGAACCCTTTTTCGGAAACAGTATTGAAAACCCGATTATCGTTAGGGCTTGATCGATAATCGTTTTGGTTTGCCATATGATTGTTCCGGTTTGCCATTTGATCGTCCCGGTTTGCCGGATGATCATTTTGGTTTGCCATTTGATCGTCCCGGTTTGACTGATGATCGACCCTGTTCAATGGAAAATGCCGGTCATTTTTCCCCGATACAGTGTCAGGGGCATCCGCTGATAAAATACTGCCGGGCCTATTCTCCCGGTAAATTGGATTCATCCGGGAGAAAAGATAAAAATCCCCACCCGCATAACATGCATGCCTGACCAGGAACGGAAACTTTTCTATCATCAGGCTGTAATTCTCCCATGGGGAGGAGGAAATGCAACCATATGCAAGGTAGTTGCCTTTACAGGAGTCGAGGTAAGTAAGCAGCTTTCCCCGTGCACCGATGGATTCTAAATAGCGGAAGGGCAGGTCGCCACAATTCAGTTTTTTAAGATAATAGGGATTGATCTCCTTTTTCGTGTCGAGGATGACCTGGCAATTTGCAGCGCCCAGCGAATCAACAGCCCGTTTTGATTCGGCAACGATCTCGCGGTAAGGTGCCATGTAAAACAGCCGGTAATGCCTGCGTTCGACTACCAGGGATGTGGTTGTAATGAGGGCAATCAGCGATACCAGTATCACTTTATGCATTGCACGGGCAGTTTTAAAATACCCAAACAGGATAAAGAGCAGGAATGGGAAGGAAAATATCATCACTGAATATTGCAATACGGCGCTCCGGTATTTTGAATAGAAGAAACCAATGAGGTAGGGCAGGAGAAACCAGATTACCGAGATGAGGATGAACTTCCGGTTCACCCGGGGTTCCCGCTCATACCATAGCAAGGATAAGCTGATGATCAGGAATACGAGCAGGAAAACAAACACCGAGAAGTGAAAGATGTACTGCAGGTAATCGAAGATGAAATCGTAGCGGGGCTTCTGGAGCCACCCCTCCACACCGCCGGTTCCAAGCTGGTAGAAGAAAACGGGCAGATGCGGTATGTACAGGACAAATACCAGCAAACCGGCAGCAACATATGATTTAAGATTTTCGCGGGAGCAGTAAAACAGGCCGGTCACACCCACCATCAGGGCAAACAGCATGCTGAAATGATGGTTGTACGCACACAAGGCGCCCGAGATGATATATCCTGTGAGGTTCAGGTAATACTGCCGCTTCGGATGAAAAACAATGCTTGTCCAGAACCATACCATCATCAGTGCAAACAGCAGCCCGCTTGCATAGGGCCGGGCGATCTGGCTGTACATCACGGGGAATTGGAGAAAGGAGACAAACGAAGCAGCTACCAGCCCGACCGTTGCATTGAACCATGATTTTCCGATGAGGTAAACGAGCCACACCGACAATAATCCGAAAATGATGAAGGGCGTTTTCAGGATTGCCTCTGAAACACCGAAGATCCTGATCAGGTAATAGAGGAAAACCTGTACCCCGGCAGGATGTCCGTCGATTTTAACACCCTTGTCGATTAGTTCGCCGAAGGTATCGTATTGCGTCCGGATGATGGCGCTGAATTCGTCGTGCGTGAATGGAATATCGGATAACCGGTAAAACCGGAGCAGGGCTCCGATGGCGAGTATCAGAAATAGAAGCAGCCGGTCAATATGCCGGCTCCTGTTAATGATGTCTGATATTTTCCGGATCAATTTGCAGCAGATGAGGTGATCTTCACATTTGCCGGTAAAATTAATGAAAGAATGTTAGAAATTGTAGTTTGAAAGAAGGAGGGTCAATTCATTGCAACGCAGCTGCGCCTGGGGCTATTCTGTATTGATTATTTCGGGAAAATTACCCCGGCTTCGCCCCAGCCAAGGCTGCTTATGCAACGAATTGACCATTAATGCTAATTTGACGTCTTAGGACCGTAACCCCAAAGTTACTTTGTCTTATCCGGAAATGGCGGCATGCCCGGCAATTCTTTCGGCCATGACTTCAATTCCTCTTTCATCAGGTCGATGGCTTTGTTGAGCTGCTGATCTTCC
>CAZPWZ010000278.1:1803-4128 GCA_964590675.1 uncultured Draconibacterium sp. | reverse complement strand
TTCACTTGCGATTTCATCCGGGAAGAGATAGCTGACCGAAATCATATAGGTGCCATCCTGGTTGTTTTCGGTTTTAAAACCGGATACAGTGCGCTTTTCGGAGGCATCAAACCATGGCTGGCATCTTTTTGCCATGCCGTTGCCGATGTCATTGTCGGTGGGCGCTCTCCTGAAATTAGGCAGTGGTCCGGTGACAATCAGTTCCTGGTCCCTGTATGTATAGGAGGTAAGGATTCCTTCCAATTTACTGAAACGGATGGAGAATTGTTCCCCTGTGATTTGAACCATATCATTATTTTCTGAGATGTTCAGCCTTTGATTATTGACAGGGCGTGACATTGCCGGTGGTTGCCCGGCTGAAGGAAGAACAAACTGTTCCGAAGCAAGTGTGTGGCCGGCAGGAAGCAATCCCCATGGGGAAGTAGTTTTCAGACAGACATTCAGGAAGTATTCGGTCGGCTGCGATGGCTTTAATTCCGGCAGGGAAATGGTAATCAGCTTCTTTTCATTGGGGAGAAGCTTCAATGCGGGTATCTTCCCTGACGCAACGATTATTCCGTCAGCCAATAAATCCCATGAAATCCCGGTTCCGGAAAGATCATAAAAGTCATATTTATTCCACACTTCAAATGAGGTTTTATTCAGATCCGCCGGAAGGAATTTTACATATTGGTAAACTTTCTTCACCTCCCAGTAACCAGGATGAGGTTTGCGGTCGGGAAATACGATTCCGTTGCACATGAAATTGCCGTCGCTCGGAACATCTTTTGGTCCATAATCACCGCCATACTTCCAATATTCCCGTCCGCGCTCATCTTTGGCGTACAATCCCTGGTCCACCCAGTCCCAAATGCACCCGCCCTGCAATTGCGGATATTTCTCTATAACATCCCAGTAATCCTGGAAATTCCCGGTGCTGTTGCCCATGGCGTGTGCATACTCGCACATGATCAGGGGCCTCAGCTGCTTTGCATAGCCGTACCATTTCAAATCCCATGGCGCCCAGTACATGGGGCAGAATATATCGGTGCTGGCTCCCTGCTCGGCCCGCTCGTACCATACAGGCCGGCTTTTATCCCGTTGCTTTGCCCAGTTGTAAGTGGCTTCGAAGTTGCAACCATTCCCTGCCTCATTTCCCAACGACCAGATAACAACACAGGGATGGTTTTTATCACGCTCCACCATCCGCTCGGTTCGGTCAAGATGGGCTTTCATCCATTCCGGCTTATTGCCCAAGGTGCGGTCAGGATCATACCCCATGCCGTGCGATTCGATATTGGCTTCATCTATAACGTAAAGGCCATATTCGTCACATAATTCATACCAGTAGGGATCGGCTGGATAATGACAAGTCCGGATAGTATTGATATTGGCCTCCTTCATGAGTTTGATGTCTTTCAGCATCAGCTCATGCGAAATAACATGCCCGGTAACAGGGTCATGTTCATGCCGGTTTACCCCTTTTAGGAGCACCGGTTTGCCGTTGACAAGAAATTGGCCGTTTTTAACCTCTGATGTCCGGAATCCCATGCGGCAGCCGGTTGATTCAAGGATGTTGCCTGAAGTATCCTTAAGGGTAATCACCAGGTGATAGAGGTTTGGGATCTCGGCGCTCCATTTTCGCGGGAAGGGGATGTGTTTCTCCAGATAGACCGTATCTTCTGTCCTGCCAGACAGGCTGATCCGGAGCGTCTCCCTGAAGTCGGCGGATTTACTGCTTTTTGATTCGTAGAGTGCGATATCCAGCAGGAAGACCGGGGCAAGGAACATGCGGTCGAGGTCGGGTGGGGGATTGGCATTTTCACTTTTGATGATCGTCGTCACTTTTAAGATCCCGTGCTGATAATTGGAAAAAAGATCACCCTGGACAAAGAAATCACGGATCCTGGTTTTCGGGGTCGAAAAAATAAAGACATCCCTGTTGATCCCGCTCATGCGCCACATGTCCTGGCATTCGAGGTAGGTACCATCCGACCATCGGAATACTTCAACCCCCAGGGTGTTTTTCCCGGTCCTCAGGTATTTGGTAATGTTGAACTCCAGCGGGGTCTTGGCATCCTTGCCCATGCCGATCATCTGTCCGTTGAGATAAACATAGCAGAATGATTTTACTGCTCCGAACCGAAGGAATACCTCACGGTCGCTCCATGATCCCGGGACCTCAAAGTCACGACGATAGCTGCCAACCGGGTTGTAATCGTGGGGAACCTTCGGAGGATCCGGCTTCATCAGGTGTTTGAACTCATATGGCATATTTACATAGACCGGGTACCCGTATCCCTGGATCTCGATGGTAGAAGGAACTTTCATGTCGGTCCAGCCACT
>CAZPWZ010000278.1:0-1793 GCA_964590675.1 uncultured Draconibacterium sp. | reverse complement strand
CAAACGAATCCTTGTAGAACAGTTTTGGGCGTTTCTCCGGATTCTCTGACCAGTTGAATTTCCATATTCCGTTAAGCAGAATCGACCAGGGTGATGCTGTCCAGTCATTCTTCAGGGCATCTGCTTCAGTATCGTAGGGTAGGAAAGAAGCATGAGCCGGCTCATTATTGATCCCGGTCAGCTGGGGGTTTTCCCAGTCCAAAGGCTGGTTCTCCTGGGCAAATGAAGAGGTGATGGATAGAAGCGAAATTGCGAAATAGCAAAGCAGCGAGATGACTCCGGAATTTTTCATAAAGGATTTTTTTTCGAAAATAGGAATTTTTTTCCAGGCCTCAATGCAGTACAAATGTTAATTAAGGATCTGCATACTTCGAACCATTTATTCATTTTATAATTAGTCTACTTAGAATAGGTAAAAAATTCAATGTGAAATATTTAACATAATTTTAAATTGTTATTTTAACCCTCTTTTTCATTTTTCTTTGTACATTCGGGGCATAATTAAATTAAAAAGCATGATATACCATTTGCCGACAATTTTCTTGAGTTAATCCTAAACTGATTTCGATATGAAAACAATCATATTTTTGTTTCTCATCATTGTTGCAAATTACCTTAGTTTAAATGCCCAGGTAAGTATTAACACTGACAATAGTCCCCCCGATCCTTCTGCCGGTTTGGATGTGAAATTCGACAACAAGGGTTTTCTGCTGCCCCGTATGACTTTCGAACAGAGAACTGCAATTTCCGGCCCGGCTGAAGGTCTTATGATATATTGCACAAATTGTAATGTTGATGGTACAGGGGTTCTCTCCATATACCAGGGAGGGCAATGGAAAATAATTAGTCTCACTTGTCTTGTCCCTGGTTCTCCTTCGGTTGGAATTCATAATGCTGAAGCAACAGTGATACACTGGGACTGGAATGCGGTTCCCATTGCAACCGGATATAAATGGAATACTACCAATGATTATATAAGTGCAACCGACCTTGGATCAAACACAAGCATCACGGAACCAGGACTTGACTGTGGTACAGTTTATACCAGATATGTCTGGGCCTATAATAACTGTGGCGCATCGGTTATGACGATATTGACACACTCAACACTGAATTGTGGCTCAGCCTCTTGCCCGTCGAGCATTACTGATGCACGTGACGGGAAAGTATATAATACCATATTAATCGGAGCGCAATGTTGGATGGCCCAGAATCTGAATATTGGAACAAAGATCAGTCTCGACCTGCAACAGGCAAATAACAGCATCATTGAAAAGTACTGTTATAGCGGCAGTGATGTGAATTGCGACATTTATGGCGGTTTATACCAATGGGCTGAAACGGTCCAGTACCTGAATGGAGCGACCAATGTCAGTTCCTGGTGGACAGTACCAACCGGAAATGTAACAGGTATTTGTCCGGCCGGCTGGCATATCCCGACATCTTTGGAGTATACAGTATTAATTAACCTCCTTGGCGGTACTTCAGTTGCAGGTGGCAAGATGAAGGAAACGGGTATCGCACATTGGGCATCTCCGAACGCCGGTGCTACCAATTCGAGTGGATTCACTGGGCTGCCTGCAGGCTATGGCGCACCTGGATTTATCTATGAATGGCTTCATGAAACTACCTTCTTCTGGTCTGCATCCCAAACCAGTAATATGGCTCAGACCCGATACCTTTACTACGGTTCAGAAGACTCGGGGTACATTGCATATGATAAAACAAATGGGGTTTCTGTTCGTTGCTTGAATGATTAGACGAAAAAACTAGTTTTCCTCACTGGCGCCCGC
>CAZPWZ010000277.1:0-4134 GCA_964590675.1 uncultured Draconibacterium sp. | reverse complement strand
AGATTTTAACCGAAATGATCCCGGGGGTCAGTAAACATGAATTTTCATTGGAACACCAACCGGCAGGGATCTATATTATCAAGGTGGTCTCAGGCATGAAACTGGGATTAAGCAAAATTGTCAAAACAAGGTAATTTCCGGCTTATCCAGCCGGATATCCTGATGTCCTTTCATGAGGGGAAATTCCTCTCTTATGCCCTGTTAACATAGGTTTTTTTGAAGGTGACAGTTTTTTTTCTTATCTTGGTTTAGGTCAGCAAGATTTTCTTTAACTTGCCTCGTGCTTTTATTCCAATTGCCAGCGTATATTTTCATGTTTATCCTAATCCTAAAAACAACTTTATGACCAAATTTATTTTCCGGATCATCCTTCCGGCGTTATTACTGTTTGGGATGTCCACGTTGCAGGCTGCTGAAAAGCCTTTCAAGTATGACACTGTTGCAGGTGACCCTCTGAAAACCAGGATCTATACCCTAAACAATGGGCTGAAGGTTTACCTGACTGTTTATAAGGATGCTCCGCGCATTCAGACAGCGATCGCCGTTCGTACCGGTAGCAAGAACGATCCAAGTGACAATACAGGCATGTCGCATTACCTGGAGCACATGATGTTCAAGGGTTCCGATGAATTTGGCACCAAGGATTTTGTTAGTGAAAAGAACATCCTCGATCAGATTGAAAATAAATTCGAAGTATACCGGAAGACGACCGATCCTGCTCAGCGGACCATGATCTATCACGAAATTGACAGCCTGTCGGGTGTGGCTGCAACTTTTGCCATTGCCAATGAATACGATAAACTGCTTGCGGTAATCGGTGCAAAAGGAACCAATGCCTTCACCTCCTTTGAAGAGACGGTTTATATCAATGATATCCCTTCAAACAAAATCAGCCAATGGCTGCAGATTGAGCGGGAGCGATTCCAGGACCCCGTCTTCAGGTTGTTCCATACTGAACTGGAAACAGTTTATGAAGAGAAGAATATGAGTCTCGACAGCGATGAAGACAAGGTGTTTGAAAATCTGTTTTCCGGCTTATTTCCAAAGAATAATTATGGAACCCAAACAACTATTGGAACGGTAGAGCATCTGAAAAATCCATCACTGGTTTCCCTTAGAAATTATTTCGCAGCCCGTTATGTACCGAACAATATGGCTGTTGTGCTTTCCGGCGATTTCGATCCCGATCAGGTAATCAAGCAGATCGGAGCCACCTTTGGCCAGCTTCCGTCGGCCGCTGTTACGCCTTATGCTCCGGTAATTGAAGAACCGATCACCAGGTCCGTTGTCAGGGAGGTATTTGGCCCCGATGCCGAGTCGGTGACGATTGGTTACCGGCTTGGAGGTGTCGATACCAGGGATGCTGACCTTGTCACAGTGTGCAATATGGTTTTAAGCAACAGCAAAGCCGGCTTGCTGGACCTTAATCTGAACCAGGCGCAGAAGGTGCTTGAAGCAAGTGCTTTTTCATACGTCCTGAAGGATTATTCGGTCAATATTTTTTCAGGAAAGGCGAAAGAGGGCCAGTCCCTGGAGGAGGTGAAAGAACTCATCATGGCGCAGATCGAAATGGTAAAAAAAGGTGAATTCCCCGACTGGCTGATACCTGCGATCATCAATGACCTCAAATTGGCTGAAATAAAAAAGTATGAAAACAATTTTGGCAGGGCCATGGAATTGGTCGACGAATTCGTCAAGGAACTTCCTCATGCCAGTGTTGTGAATAACATCAGCCGGCTTTCAAAGATCACTAAGAATGATATCATTGCTTTTGCCAGCAAAAACTATGGCGACAATTATGTCATCGTTTATAAGCGGAACGGACAGGCCAAGGAAACGACGAAGATTGTGAAGCCGCAAATCACCCCGGTACCGATGAACAGGGATGATGAGTCAGCTTTCCTTAAAAAGATCGTCGGGGAACCAGGCACCATGATCGAACCGGTATTTCTTGATTATGCAAAAGACATAAAGAAATTCAATATCAAAGGGAATATACCTGTTTTATACAAGGAAAACACCGAGAACAGGACCTTCTCATTATACTATTTCTTTGAAATGGGAACCAACAACGACCGGGCACTGGGCATTGCACTCGAGTACATGAAGTATCTCGGAACTTCAGCCTATTCGCCCAAGCAGGTTCAGGAAGAGTTGTACAAACTCGGTTGTTCATTCAATGTAAACAGCTCTGAGGCGGAGGTTTGGGTATCGCTCAGCGGATTGAGCGAAAATATGGCAAAATCGGTTGCCCTGTTTGAATTGCTCCTGTCGGATGCCCGTCCGGATAAGCAGGCACTGGACAATCTGGTGGCGGATATCAAGAAACGCCGTGAGGATGATAAGCTTTCGAAGCAAACCATCCTCTGGCAAGCCATGTACAACTATGGCGTGTACGGTGAAAAATCACCCTATACCAATATCCTCTCTGCTGCTGAACTCGACGCCCTGAAAGCCGACGATCTTGTGTCATTGATCAAGGGCCTGAATGGTTATGAGCATAAAGTGTTATACTATGGACCTGATGACCAGCGCACCCTGACCGCAATCCTGGATAAGGAGCATCGTGCACCTGCCAGGTTGCAGGCGGTTCCTGAAAGAGCAAAATTCGTTCAGAAACCAACAGACGTTTCAAAGGTGTATACGGTGGATTATGATATGAAGCAGGCGGAAATCATCATGCTTTCAAAGTCAGATAGCTACAAAAAAGAGCTTGTCCCTGTTGTCCGGCTTTTCAATGAATATTTCGGGGGTGGTATGAATTCCATCGTATTCCAGGAGATCCGTGAATCGAAAGGACTTGCCTACAGCGCTTATGCAGGATACCGCGCTCCCCAGCAGCCATATCAGAATTACTACCTATTTTCTTACATAGGTACGCAAATTGATAAACTTCCGGAAGCTATGAAGGCCATGACCGGGTTGTTTAACAACATGCCTGAAAGTGAAAAGGCGCTGAACTCATCCCGTGAGGCGATTATCAACAAGATCCGCACAGAACGGATTACCAAATCGCAGGTTTTGTTCAATTATATCAATGCCAGGAAGTTTGGACTTGATTATGATATCCGGAAGGATGTATTCGAAAAAGTGCCTGCGATGACTTTTGCCGACCTGAATACTTTTCAGCAGAATTTCATTAAGGATAAGAACTTTACCATCATGGTGCTTGGTAAGAAATCTGAACTGGATATGAAAACCCTATCCTCCTATGGACAGGTATCTTCTCTTGAATTGAAGGACATATTCGGATACTAGTCATCCGAAAACTTTCGCAGCATTTCCCTGTATTGGGAGAACACTGTGGCCCTGGAAATAAATCCAAGGTATTTGCCATTTTTCAGGACTGGCAGATTGTACCGGTCGCTTTGCTGGAAAAGCTGGATCACGGTATCCATTGAATCATCAGGACTGATGGAATAATCGGGCATGAAGAGCAGGTCCTTAACATAGGTAACATCATAGATTGATTGGTCAAACATGATCTGGCGGATATCGTCGAGCATGACAACGCCATGGAATTGACCTTCACGGTCAACAACGGGGAAAATATTTCGGGAGGCAGTAGCGACTATTTTAACCAATTGGCCAAGGGTGGCATCCAGACCGACACAGGCAAAATTTGTCTCGATAAGTTGCCGTGGCGACATGAAGGAGAGCACGGCTTTATCTTTATCATGCGTAATAAGCTCCTTACGGGCAGCAAGTTGACGCGTGTAAATTGAATGGCTTTCAAAGAAATGGGAAGTAAGATAGGCGATGGCTGATACAATGATGAGGGGCGTTAGAAGCTGATATCCGCCCGTGATCTCGGCGATCAGAAAAATTGCAGTGAGCGGCGCATGCATGACGCCGGCCATCACGCCCGCCATGCCAACCAGTGCAAAGTTGCTTTGCGAAATATTAAATCCAAAAACTGTATTTGTCAGGTTGGCGAAAAAGTAACCGCAAATGGCACCGACAAAAATTGACGGGGCAAAGGTCCCGCCGATACCGCCACTTCCTTGTGTCAATGCCATGGCAACCACTTTCATGATGATCAATCCAAAGATGACGATCAGGAACAACCAGTCATTCTGTTTCAGAAAGCCAAATAAATTTTTTATTCTTCAAATCCAAGCAAGCCAATCTTGT
>CAZPWZ010000276.1:0-4135 GCA_964590675.1 uncultured Draconibacterium sp. | reverse complement strand
GCTTGCCGGCGCTGCATCTGCATGCTGGGAGTTGATGAAATTCACGATCCCTTCGAAATTCAGGGAATAACTTGAAGAAACGCCAAGATATTCGTTTTTGACCCTGAATACCTCCTCCGATCCATTCAGGATTACATGGATGGCGTTCTCCGGAATCTCATCGATCGGGGTGTTGAGATCAAAGCCGTACTTTTCACCGATGGCCTCTAACTGCTTGAATATCCAGGAATTCTTGTACTCCCCGATAGGGATGATGCCCCCCTTTTTTATACTCTTTGAACGGTCAGGGATGATTTTATTAATATCGATCTCCGAAATGGTCCCGAGTCCGTTGCAATTCGGGCACGCGCCGTAGGGCGAATTGAAGGAGAAGGAATTGGGCTCCGGCTCACTGTAGGACAGTCCGGAGGTGGGACACATGAGCAGCCGGCTGAAATGTCGTGTCGTATTGCTGCTTTCATCAAATACCATCAATACATCTTTCCCGTGACGCATGGCCAGGTTTACTGAACCGGCAAGCCGCGACTTTGATGCTGGTTTTACCAAAACCTGGTCAATTAAAATCTCCACATCATGAATCTTATACCGGTCAAGCTGAAGTCCGTGGGAGATTTCCCTCACCTCCCCGTCGATTCTTACGTTGAGGAATCCCTGTTTCCTGATTTGTTCAAACAATTCACGGTAATGCCCTTTACGTCCTTTGACAACCGGAGCGAGAATGAGAATATCCTTGCCTGTATAATTTGAGATGATTAATTCAACAATCTGGTTTTCGCTGTATCGCACCATCTGCTCACCCGTTACATGCGAAAAGGCGTCGGCAGCACGTGCAAAGAGCAGGCGCATAAAATCATATATCTCCGTGATGGTCCCGACTGTTGAACGTGGATTCCGGTTGGTCGATTTCTGTTCTATCGAAATAACGGGGCTCAGACCGTTTATTTTGTCAACATCAGGCCGCTCCAGGTTCCCGATGAACTGCCTGGCGTAAGCTGAAAATGTTTCCATGTATCGTCGCTGGCCTTCAGCATAAATGGTATCAAAGGCAAGCGACGATTTGCCACTGCCACTTAAACCGGTAAAAACCACCAGTTTGTGACGGGGAATGGTCAGGTCAATGTTTTTTAAATTGTGAACCCTGGCACCAAATACTTCTAAATTCTCTTCCACAGCAGTCGCGAAATGCAAAAAATTAGTGAACCTCGTTGATCTTCAACGTATCATGAAAAAAAGCATCACGTGACGGAACGTTCTTCATCAGTGCTTCATAATCCAATGCTCCCGCAATTGGCAGTTTAAAGAGGTATGTCTTTCTGGCTTTATTGGGCAGGGTGTAATTCTGGATCCAGGGATTCAACTCCCGAAGGATACGGTAGTTGACCGACAACCGTTTAGCAAATGCCGGCAGGTCGTTGATGGCGCTGTCGACGGCAACCAGTCTTACCGGAATCCGGGGGTAAAAATCCCGTTCACGCAGATAAAATCCATAGCGAACCGGGTTTTTATATATTTCCTTCATGGCGATGATCCGGAAAATGTAACGGGAGGTTTCATCATTCAGGTAAAGGTCATAATATTCCGATACACCCTGGTTTTTCAGCGCCCGGTCAAGCCCGTCCAAACCGCGGTTGTATGAGGCGGCAACAAGGGTCCAGTTGTTGAATTTTAAATTTGATTCCTTAAAATAATCGCAGGCGGCCTGGGTGGCTTTTTCCATATGATAACGTTCATCAACCTGTTCATTGATTTCCAGGCCATATTTCTGCCCGGTAGGCTTGATAAACTGCCAGTAACCTTCGGCCCCGGCCGGCGAAACAACATTGGCCAGGTTGCTTTCAGCCAGTGCAAGGAACTTGAAATCGTCGGGAATGCCGTTCTTTTTCAGAATAGGTTCGATAACGGGAAACCAGCGGTTTGCACGTTTAAACATGAGTATCGTGGAAGAATGCATGAATGTGCTGGCTATAATCTCACGTTCAAAGGCCTCCCGTACATAATAAATGTCCATCGGAACCTCTTCTCCGGCAAAACTTGCACTGGCTGGCACTTCCGGTGTAAATACCTTCATGTGCCTGTAAAATAGTGCTTTGTATTCTTTCTCCTCGTTCCTCGAACCCATCCTGGCGCAGACGAATAATATACAAACCATTATCAGTGCCAAAACTCCTGCGATGTATTGCTTTTTTCTGAACATAATTTTATAATTGGATAACAGGGCGACAGGTACGCAGCTGACCAGGCCACTTTAAAATGGGCTCGTTACCTCCCTGAATCGTGGCGAAATTTTATCCTTATCTGAAATCATCGGATCTTCAATACCCCAGTTGATCATGAGATCGGGGTCGTTCCAAAGAATGCTGCCTTCAGATATTTTGCTGTATACATTCGTGCATTTATAGAAAAATATGGTGTCATCTTCCAGTGTGACAAATCCATGGGCAAATCCTGCAGGAATCCAGTACATCCACTTGTTTTGACCGGATAAAACGATCGATTCCCATTTGCCGTAAGTAGGAGAATCCTTCCGGATATCAACAGCCACATCGAGCACCGATCCGCGCATCACCCTTACCAGCTTTCCCTGTGCAAAAGGAGGTGCCTGGAAATGAAGTCCCCGGAGCACCCCTTTCTTCGACTTCGATTCATTGTCCTGTATGAATCTAAGGTCAAGTCCAATCGAAAGGAACTTTTCATGATTAAAAGATTCGAAAAAATAACCGCGTTCATCTTCAAACACATCCGGCTTGATGATCAACAGCCCTTCCAGCGGAGTCTTTATGATTTCCATACCTCGACATAATTAGTGAATGCAACCAATACAAGCAATGCAATGAATGCGGGATTTAATATTTTACAGATGCACACATTCCCCGTAGGCCTGGGCAACAGCCTCCATGACAGCTTCGCTCATGGTAGGGTGGGGGTGAACAGCTTCAATGATCTCCCTGCCGGTTGTTTCCAGTTTACGGGCAACCACAACCTCGGCGATCATCTCCGTTACATTGTCACCAATCATATGGGCTCCAAGCCATTCACCGTATTTAGCATCAAAGATCACTTTGATAAAGCCATCCCTTGCCCCTGAAGCAGTCGCCTTACCCGATGCAGTAAACGGGAATTTTCCGACCAGGATTTCATGTCCTGCTTCCCGGGCGGCCTTTTCAGTCATGCCAACCGATGCAACTTCAGGATGGGTGTAAGTACATCCCGGGATATTGCCATAGTCAAGCGGCTCAACGTGTTTGCCGGCGATCTTCTCAACGCAGATGATCCCTTCGTGCGATGCAACATGTGCCAGTGCGGGACCATGTACAATATCCCCTATGGCATAATATCCTTCGGCGCTTGTCCTGTAATATTCATCCACGACTACCTTGCCGCGGTCAGTTTTAATTCCGGTATCTTCCAGTCCAATACCTTCGATGTTTGTGGCAATACCTACCGCTGATAAAACAATGTCGCACTCGATGACTTCATCTCCCTTTTTGGTCTTTACCAGGACTTTGCATGCTTCACCTGAGCTGTCAATTGATTCCACCGAAACGCCTGTCATGATCTTCATTCCGGCTTTTTTAAAGGAGCGTTCCAGTGCTTTGGATACCTCTTCATCCTCCACGGGAACGATGTTTGGCAGCACTTCGACCAGGGTCACTTTGGTTCCGAGCGAATGGTAAAAATAGGCGAATTCCGATCCGATGGCTCCAGAACCGACAACCACCATCGATTTGGGTTGAACAGGCAGTGTCATGGCTTCGCGATAACCGATAATTTTCTTGCCATCCTGCTTCAGGTTAGGCAATTCGCGCGATCGTGCACCGGTGGCTATAATGATATGACTGGCTGTGTAATCTGTTTTCACGCCAGCGCTGTCGGTTATTTCAACGATCTTACCAGGCTTTACCTTGCCAAATCCCTGGAGATGTTCGACCTTGTTTTTTTTCAGCAGGAACTGAATCCCTTTGCTCATCTGGTCAGCCACATCGCGGCTGCGCTTTATGATGGCAGGGAAATCGACAGCGGCTTCACCTGCAACAATTCCGTATTCAGCTGCATGCTGCATGTACTGGAACACACTGGCACTCTTCAACAGCGCTTTTGTTGGAATACATCCCCAGTTGAGGCAAATGCCTCCCAA
>CAZPWZ010000275.1:0-4142 GCA_964590675.1 uncultured Draconibacterium sp. | reverse complement strand
TAACATGGAATTGCAGCTCGACCGCAAATTATCGAACAAGCGCATCTATCCGGCCATCGACATTGTTTCTTCGAGTACACGCCGCGAGGACCTGCTCCTGGAGAAGGATGTCCTGCAACGTATCTGGATCCTCCGGAACCATCTTGCGGATATGAATCCGCTGGAAGCCATGGAGTTCCTGCGCGAACGGATGAAATTCACCAATACCAACGAGGAGTTCCTGATTTCGATGAACGGATAGAAAATCGTAAATCGTAAATCGTAAATCGTAAATCGAAATCACTCTATCTGCATATCCTGCCTGCCAGCTCCTTGAGGTCGATCCCGTCATAATCGCCTGAGCTCATCATCAGGAACACACAGTTCTGATCTGCCTCTTTCAGGATCCGTTCGAATAACAGGGCGGAATCATTGAAAGCCTCCAGCTTGTCATTGGCAAAACCATCCCGTATCTGCACTGGCGTAATTTCCGGTAACCTTTTTATTTTCAGGGCATGAGGATTAAAATAGACCAGGGGCACATCCGCCGGGTCGAGCGTGCCATGATAATGACCCAGGAAATCTTTGTTCAGGCTGCTGTATGTATGAAGTTCAAGGCATGCAATCACCCTGTGACCCGGGAATTGTGACTTCACTGCCTGCAGGGTTGCTTTGACCTTCGACGGGGCATGAGCGAAATCCTTGAACACAATCCGGCTGTCATTTCTTGCCAGCAATTCCAGCCGCTTTGAGGCGCCCTTGAAGGATTGAATGGCTTCATAGAACAGCTCGTCGTTGATTCCGGTCTCCCGGCAAACCAACCTCGCACCCTCCAGGTTCTGGAGATTGTGATTCCCGAAAACCTGGAGCGGAATGCGCCTGTCACCAGCCTTGACATAGGTAATTCCATTACGGATCTCGCTGTGCGGTGTGGCATAGGGGAAAATGGCTATATCGGCCCTGGCTCCCGGGCATATGCGCTGCAGCACTTCATCTTCATGGCAGTAGATGAGTGTCCCCCCCGGGGAAACCTGCCCGATAAAAATCACAAACTGGTTTGTGTAATTTTCAAATGTTGGGAATACATTGATATGATCCCATGCAATACCGCTGAGCAGGGCGATATCCGGCTTGTACAGGTGAAACTTGGGACGCAGGTCGATGGGAGAGGTCAGGTACTCGTCCCCTTCGATGACCATGTACCTGGCTTCCCTGGTGAGCTTCACCATCACATCAAATCCTTCGAGCTGGGCGCCAACCATGTAATCGCAGTCGATACCCGCATGACGCATCACGTGCAGGATCATGGCTGTTATTGTGGTTTTTCCATGACTCCCCCCGATAACAATTCTAGTTTTATCTTTCGATTGCTCGTAAAGGTACTCCGGGTAAGAGAAAATCTTAAGTCCCAGTTCCTTTGCCTTCAATAATTCAGGATTGTCGGCCTTGGCATGCATCCCAAGGATCACGGCATCCAGTCCGGGGTCAATCCGCTCCACATCCCATCCCTGGGTATCCGGGAGTAAATTGTAAGAGGCCAGCCTGCTCCTGGATGGTTCAAAAATCTCATCGTCTGAACCGGTTATGGTCAGGCCTTTTTTATGCAGGGCGATGGCAAGGTTATGCATGGCGCTTCCGCCGACAGCTATAAAATGAACACGCATGGTTACCAGTTTTGGCCCAAAATTAAGCTATTCGATAAGGAAAAACTTGCTTTTATTCTCCTGATTTTTGTAAATTCACCAAAATTTTATCGTTTATCCTGAAAATGAAGGAGAAAATAGAGGCGTTAAACAACCGGTTCAGGGATTCAGGTCCCGAAGAAATGCTTAACTGGTTTGCCGGCAAATACAAGGAAAAAATTGCCTTTTCAACAAGTCTTGGCGCTGAAGATCAAGTGATTACATACATGCTGGCCACCTTGCAAATCCCGGTCAGGGTATTCACACTCGATACAGGCCGGTTATTCCAGGAAACCTATGATTTACTTGATATTACACAGAAAAAATATGGCATAACCATCGATGTTTATTTCCCGGAGGCTGCCCATGTTGAGGAGATGGTGAAATCGAAGGGGATTAACCTGTTTTATGACAGCGTTGAAAACCGCAGGCTTTGTTGTCATATTCGGAAAATTGAACCACTGAAGCGGGCGCTTCAAGGCATGGATGTCTGGATTACCGGTCTGCGTAAGGATCAGTCGGTAACCCGTTCCGATGCCTCCATGATAGAGTGGGATGCGACTTTTGAGATAATCAAGATCAATCCACTGATCAACTGGGATAGTGATACGACGTGGAAATACCTGCGCGAAAAAAATATTCCGGTTAACGAGTTGCATGCACAGGGGTACCCGAGCATCGGCTGCATGCCCTGTACCCGTGCAGTCCAGCCTGGCGAGGATGTACGCGCAGGCAGGTGGTGGTGGGAACTGCCGCAGTTTAAAGAGTGTGGCCTTCATAAAAAACATTAAATATATTCACAAATGAATACGATTGATCTGGTTGAATTGGGCCGCTTATTCATGGAGCGTTACGACAAGCCTACACCGCTGTTTCAGGATGACGATCATGCTGTTTACTGGCTGGGGATTCCTGAAGACTCTGCTTTTCGATGCAACTCCTATATGGTTGTCGATGGGGCCGAGGCCGTTATCATCGATCCCGGCGGACACAGTTCGTTTGAGTTTGTGAAAAACCGTGTTTCTCAGGTGCTTCCGGTCGAACAGGTCACTGCACTGATCGTTTGTCACCAGGACCCGGATGTGGCAGCATCCATGGTCGATTGGCTTGCCCTTGATCCATCGATACGGATCGTTACATCGGTGCGCACCAACATCCTGCTCCCGCACTATGGACTTTCAGATTATACCTTCGTCAATATCAATGAGAACCCGGTCTATTTTTTTGCCTCCGGAAGGAAGTTGAAGTTCATTGAATCCCCCTTCCTGCATTTTCCAGGGGCATTTACAACCTATGATGACACGTCGAAATTCCTTTTTTCCGGTGATATTTGGGCTGCCATCGATATGGACTGGAAGCTGGTTGTGGAGGATTTCAGCCACCATGAACTGAAGCTGAGCCTGTTTCACATCGATTACATGGCGAGCAACATTGCTGCGCGTGGTTTTACCGACCGGATCCGCCACCTCGAACTGGATGCCATCCTGCCACAGCATGGCTCATTGATTCCAAAGAAATTTGTTTTCAAGGCGATCGACTACCTGAACCACCTGAAATGCGGGTTGGATCTTATTTATCCTGACCTCAAGCATAAATAAAATGCTGATGTGAACCTTTTAATATCCTGAAACATGTCCGAAAAATTACAGGAGAGAATCCGTGAACTCGAGAAGGAAAAGAAAGTAATGCTGCTCGCATCACAGCAGTGGGAGCATCTTCAAAAGATTTATCAGGAATCCAATGAACGGTTGCAGCAACTGGAAAGTACCCTGTCGGCATCGCATGAACGAACTGAACTTGCCCTGTTCGGGGGTGACCTGGCCTGGTGGGATTGGAACTATGTAACGGGCCGGGTTCATTATAACGATAACCGGGCTAGGTTGCTGGGTTATGAAAAGGATGATCTGCCACAAACTTTTGGGGATATTACCAGGATGATCCATCCCGACGACTACGAATTAACCATGGCCAGGCTGCATGCACATCTCACGGGTGAGCATCCCAACTATGAGGCTGAATTTCGCTTAAGGACCAAAACGGGAGAATGGAAATGGTTCTTCGATAAAGGAAAGATCGTTGAAACTGATATTTTTGGTAAGCCGATACGGCTCGCGGGGGTCCTGATTGACATCAATGATCGTAAAAACGTTGAAAATGAGCTTATTGTCGCCCGAGATAAGGCCGATGCCGACAGCCAGTCAAAAAGCCATTTCCTCGCCAGCATGTCGCATGAGATCTATACGCCGATGGCAGGCGTGATCGGGATGGCCGAAATCCTGATGCAATCAAAAATGAGCCAGGAACAGGAAGAATACCTTAATGTCATTGTGAAATCTGCCACTAACCTGATGTCGGTTCTAAATGATATCATTGAGTATTCAAAGCTCGAATCGGGTAAACTTGAATTTCACGAAAAACCTTTCAGTGTGCACCAGCTGGTTGAAGAGGTCACCTCTTCTTTTGTGGATAAAGCCAATGAAA
>CAZPWZ010000274.1:0-4145 GCA_964590675.1 uncultured Draconibacterium sp. | reverse complement strand
TCTTTAGCTGGCTGGGGGTTGTATTCTGTGCCTCGTCGAGAATGGCGAAGGCATTGTTCAGGGTGCGGCCGCGCATGAATGCCAGGGGAGCTATCTCGATCACCCGGTCCTCTATGTATTGCAGCAGTTTTTGAGTTGGCAGCATATCGCCTAAAGCATCGTACAATGGTTGCATGTAAGGGTCGAGCTTCTCCTTCAGGTCACCGGGGAGGAAGCCAAGGTTCTCACCAGCCTCCACGGCAGGGCGGGTAAGGATAATCCGCTGGATCTCCTTGTTTTTCAGTGCACGTACAGCCAGTGCAACGGCTGTATATGTTTTCCCGGTGCCGGCCGGGCCGATGGCAAAGACCAGGTCGTTTTTGGTGCAGCTGTCAACCAGTTTTTGCTGGTTTGCAGTCCTGGCGCGTATCAGCATGCCGTTTTTCCCATGGACCAACACATCTGTCTGGCCTTCGGCAGCCATGGTGGCGCCATTGGCCTCCGCACCTAAAAGCTGGGATATGTCGGATTTCGTCAGCCGGCCGAATTTTTCGAAATAGAGCAGGAGGGTGCTGAATTTTGATTCAAATTCGGTGAGGTCGGCCTCCTCGCCATATGCCTTGATATAATTGTCGCGTGAAACGATCTTTAGTTTCGGGAAAAAGTTACGTACCACCTCCAGGTTCTGGTCATTAGCGCCAAAAATATCAAGCGGATGAATGGTTTCGATGTTAATTATTTTCTCACTCATGAAATTTTCATACCTTTGAATACGCAAAAGTACGAATTATTCCATGGCCATCATCACCCTTACAAGCGACTGGGGACTCAAAGACCACTATGCTGGTGCTGTAAAAGGAGCCATTCTCCGGATGCTTCCCACAGCGCACATTGTCGATATTTCGCATCACGTTCCTGCATTTGACCTTAACCAGGCTGCTTTTATAGTACGCAACTTCTATCGCAATTTTCCTGAAGGAACCATTCATATACTGGCCATCAATTCCGAAGCGGCCATCGAAACGCCCCATACCCTGGTGTTTCATCATGGTCATTATTTCATCGGCGCCGACAACGGGATTTTTTCGCTGTTGTTTGATGACAAACCCACCAAAATTATTGAGCTTGACATTCTGCAGGATTCTGATTATTTCACCTTCCCGGCACGCGATGTATTTGTCAAAGTTGCCTGCCATATTGCCTCCGGAAAACCCATCGATGCGCTGGGTCATCCAAAAGACAAGGTGCTTCAAAAGATGGCATTCCAGCCTGTGATACAAGGCGATATGGTGAAGGGAAAGGTCATATACATTGATAATTATGACAATGTTTTTGTGAATATCACCGAATCCCTGTTCGCCTCCATTGTAAAAAATCACAAGTTTGCAATCACATTTCGTTCAGCGAACTATAGTATAACCGAAATCAGCAAGTCCTATAAGGACGTAAGTCCTGGCGTTATGCTGGCACTTTTTTCAAGCAGCGGTTATCTCGAAATCGCCATCCGCGAGGGCAAAGCCAGCAGTTTACTCGGATTGAAAATGGATCAGCTGGTGACCGTGGAAATTTTGTGACAGATTGAAATCCCCAATCCCTGATGGCTAATCCTAATTACTAATCCTAATTACTAATCCTAATTGCAAATCCTAATTGCATATCCTAATCCCTAATCCCTTTCAAGAAAATGGAAAAATCAAAACATATTGCGCTTGTTGCTCATGACAACCGCAAGAAGGATCTTGTGGAATGGGTTGAATTCAACTACAAGACCTTGCTTGGTCACCGGCTGATTTGTACAGGTACCACAGGCAGGCTTGTTGAAGAGACGATTCTCCGTAAGCTTGAAGAGGAGGAAAAGATCACCTTTGAGATCATGAAACTGAAATCGGGACCACTGGGGGGTGATCAGCAATTGGGTGCGATGATCGCTGAAGGCCGCATCGACCTGCTGATTTTTTTCTGGGATCCGATGCAGCCGCAGCCCCATGATGTGGATGTGAAAGCACTGCTTCGGATTACAGTTGTCTATAACATCCCCACTGCATGCAATCGCTCTACCGCAGATTTCCTGATATCCTCCCACCTTCTCAAGGAACCATATGAACCTAACCTGGTTGATTATTCGGTCTATGTTTCGCGGCAGGTCCCCTGAAATGTTGCGGCCGGATGCTGATAGCTTCCTGAAATATGCTAATTTTGCACTCCCAAAACAGGTATACTGATGCTTACCCTATTTAAGAAAGAGATCAACGGATTTTTAAACTCGCTTATCGGGTATATTGTCATGATCGTTTTCCTGCTGATGACAGGGCTTTTCCTATGGGTGTTCCCGCTGGAATTCAATGTGCTCGATTTCGGCTTTGCCGGCCTCGACGGCTTGTTTATCCTGGCGCCATTCGTTTTCCTTTTCCTGATCCCTGCCATTACGATGCGATCCTTTGCCGATGAGAAGAAAAGCGGCACCATCGAATTGCTTATGACCCAGCCTCTCACTGATCTGCAGGTTGTGCTGGCAAAATATTTTGCCGGCGTTGTGCTTGTGATCATTTCCCTGATTCCAACCCTGGTTTACTATTTCTCGGTATACAATTTGGGTCTTCCACCGGGGAACCTTGATTCAGGGAGCATCTGGGGATCTTATATCGGACTATTTTTCCTTGGTTCCAGTTTTGTGGCCATCGGGATATTTGCCTCCTCACTCACCGACAACCAGATCGTATCATTTATCCTTGCGGTATTCATCAGCTTTATCCTTTACATGGGATTTGAATTTGTTTACACCTTCATCGTTTCTGGAAAAACCGGACTGATCATCGAATCGCTTGGGCTCAATGCCCATTATTCCTCGATGAGCCGTGGTGTGATCGATACGCGTGACCTGATCTATTTTGCAAGTGTGGCGGCGATTTTCATCCTGATGACGAAATTATCGCTTGAAAGCAGAAAATGGTAGGATAATGAGATGGCCGGACGGAGGCTTTTAAGCTGGCAACCATGTGGGTTGTGAAAAAGAAAGTAAATGGCAGATAAGAAAAAAGATATCAAACGTGCGAATATTACCAGGCTTATTCTGAGCCTTGCGATCATTGTTGTTCTCAATATCATTGCAGCATTCCTTTTTACACGTTTTGACGTTACGGCAGAAAAACGCTATTCCCTTGCTCCGGCCACGAAACTGTTGCTGAAAAAGCTCGATGATGTAGTGTTTTTCAAGGTTTATCTGTATGGCGATCTTCCTCCCGGATTTCAGCGGTTATCCAATGAAACCAAGGAGATGCTGGATGAATTCAGGGCCTACAGCGATAATATCCAGTATGAATTTGTAGATCCTTCGGATAACCCTAACGCCAAAGACCGCAACGATGCTTACCGGTTGCTGGTTGAGCGCGGATTGCAGCCTACCGATCTGCGGGTGAATAAAAAGGGAGAGTCGTCCCAGCTTATCATTTTCCCGGGGGCGGTGGTCTCCTATCATGGCAAGGAAACGCCGGTGCAACTGCTCATGGCGCAACTGCAGCAGGATCCGAACAAGGTGCTGAACAATTCCATCCAATCCCTTGAATACAATCTTGCCAGCGCCATCAAAAATCTCACTACCTCCATCAAGCCGCGTATTGCCATCATCGAAGGGCAGGGTGAACTGGATGATATGGAGGGCATCGATTTGCACAATTCCCTGTCTGAATTTTACAATGTCGATCGCGTAACCATGAACAGCAAGATAAACAGCCTGTCGATACGGATAAAAACAGACTCCGCCCACGATGTGCTGATCAATAAATATCGCGCCATTATCATTGCCAAGCCGACGAAGCCCTTTGATGAACGCGACAAATTCCTCATCGACCAGTTCATCATGCGCGGCGGCAAGGTATTATGGCTCATCGACCCGGTTTTTGCGAGTATGGACAGCCTGCAGAAATACAACAGCACCATGGGGATCCCGAACGACATCAACCTCGAGGATATGCTCTTTAACTACGGTGTAAGACTGAATATCAACCTGGTCCAGGACCTCAATGCTTTGCCGATTCCCGTTAAAACCGGGCAGGTCGGGAACCAGCCTCAGTTTGATTATTTCAAGTGGTACTTCTTCCCGGTTCTGATGCCCACCATCAATCACCCGATCGTCAACGGACTCAATGCCATAAAAACTGAATTTCTCA
>CAZPWZ010000273.1:0-4147 GCA_964590675.1 uncultured Draconibacterium sp. | reverse complement strand
AAACTTTTTTTCATGGGATTTGGTTTTTGGTTTGACAAATAACTTTTTGAATCACAAATATAATATTTTAATTACCAAAATTATGCAAAAAAAATAAATTATCATCCTGATTTCATTAATCAATCCGCTCCGCGTAACGCTTTCTCCTTCGTATCGACCGGGATAATGGTGGAACGCTGGAATTCAACATCATCTGAAAATATTTTCCGGTAGGTGATGTGCCGTTTTGCGAAGGTTGCCCCTACCGATTCATGCAAAGCGCGCATCTTCGGGTTAAAGTCGCCGACCCATGAAAGTTCGAGCTCGGTAATATGGGGTTTATGCTTCATCATTTCATTCAAATGCCAGAAAATACCGGATTCAACACCGTACCGCTGATATTTTGGCTTCACTCCCATGATCACGATGCGCGTGCGGGTCATGGTTTTCCTGTATTTGAGCCAGAGGAATTTCAATTTATTCCACAGATGAAGTTTCCCGTGAAGGTGCTTCAAAATCTGGTTTACATCCGGGAACTGTATCAGGAAGGCGATGGGCTCCTTTTCATGGTATACAAACCAGATCAGTTCGGGATCGACAAATGCCTTTGCCTTTTCCAGCCCCTTTCGCAGGGTGGCCACCTCCATCGGGGTGAAATTCTCATGGAACTTCCAGGCATCGTCGTATACCTCCTTCATATCCAGGATGAATTGATCGGCATGGTCATAGGTAAAATGGCGGAAAGAGAGCTCCGGCTTGCGCATGCACCATTCCGCGATCTTCCAGAATCGTTCCGGAAAGGGTTTGGTCAGGTCGAGATGGTTTGATACCTGTTCAAAATAAAATTTAAAGCCGTAAGATTCAAAAAAATCCCTGTAATAGGGCGGATTATAACTCATTCCGAACCCGGGGTGTGTGAACCCTTCAACCAGCAAACCCCAGTTAACATCGTTTTCGCCGAAATTGATCGGTCCGTCCATGGCCATCATCCCGCGGGCCGCCAGCCAGTCGCGCGCCTGGTCAAACAATGTGAACGCCGCTTCACGGTTGCCGGAGCATTCAAAAAAACCCATTCCCCCGGTGGGTTGCTGATAGGTGAAAGCCTTGCGCTGGTTTATAAATGCAGCCACACGTCCAATCACCTCGTCCGCATCACTTAACAGGATCCAGCGCACCGCCTCCCCATGCTGAAAAAAGTTATTCTGCGCGGGATCGAACACGGCGTTGATCTCTGAATCCAAAGGCCTCACATAGTTCGGATCGCCGCGATAGATCTTATCGACCATATCTAAAAACTGGCGGCGTGATTTGGGAGTGGTGACTTCAATAATATTCATAGGCGGTGGGATTATACCTTCACAAAAATACAATTAAAACTTTATCGTTATTACATATCTTTGCACTGGAACATCGGCCACGAATGAAAAAATTAGACGGGTTTATTTTAAGATCATACCTGGGTCCCCTGGTCATGACCTTTTTTATTGCACTCTTCATCCTGCTGATGCAGTTTCTGTGGAAGTACATCGACGACCTTGTAGGGAAAGGCCTTGAATGGTATATCATCGTGAAGCTGTTGTTTTACGCATCCTCCACCTTTGTGCCCCTTGCCCTTCCGCTGGCCATCCTGCTGTCGTCGCTGATGATGTTCGGCAACCTCGGCGAACATTATGAACTGGTCACCATGAAGGCTGCCGGGATCAGCCTGAGCCGGATCATGCGGC
Organism: uncultured Draconibacterium sp.; assembly: GCA_964590675.1. GTDB lineage: Bacteria > Bacteroidota > Bacteroidia > Bacteroidales > FEN-979 > CAIVAT01. The sequence goes on along the minus strand of CAZPWZ010000273.1, from coordinate 2,444 downwards.
CACTTGTCATCGTTTCCATCTTCATCAGCGCGCTGGCGTTTTATTTTTCCAACGTGGTCCTGCCGCTGGCCAACCTGAAATTTCTTTCCCTGCTTTACGATGTCAGGGAGAAAAAGCTCGCCTTTAACCTGAAGGAAGGCGTCTTTTATGCTGGCATTGAAGGATTTGTGATCAGGGTAGGCGAAAAAGAGAAAGATGGCAACACGATCCGCGATGTGATGGTGTACGACCATACCAAACACATGGGGAATGTTTCGCTTACCACCGCCGAATGGGGGAAGATGGAATTATCGCCCGATAAGCGTTTCCTGGTGTTCAGGCTCTACAACGGGATCAACTACGAGGAACGGATCGACCTGCGCACCCACGAAATCACCCGGCCCTTTCAGCGGACCGCATTCACGGAACAGTACCAGATGTTCGATCTTTCGGCCTTTCAGCTTTCAAGGACAGACGAGAACCTGTTTAAGAAAAACTACGAGATGCAGAACACCAGCCAGCTGAGCAAATCCATCGATTCCATCCGGGTGCAGCTGACAGGCGAAATGGCAAGTTACCGGCAGAATTACATGAACAGCCTCCCATTTTACACCAAGGTCGACACGGTACCAAAGGTACTGACGGCTGTTCCGGCAAGGTTTTATCCCGGCATCATAGCCAATTTCAAGGCAGGAGACCGGCCCGGGATACTGGAGACGGCCCGGGTTGGCGCCGTTACGGCCCGGCAGACCCTGGAGACCAACCAAACAAACATTTACAACAAAAGCAAGCTGATTTTTAAGCATCAGATTGTCTACCATAAAAAATTTGCCTTTTCCATCGCCTGTTTCCTGTTGTTTTTCATCGGGGCGCCGCTGGGGGCGATCATCCGTAAAGGCGGGCTGGGCATGCCGGCGGTGATTTCCACCCTGTTTTTCATCCTTTTCTGGGTTATCTCATTTGTGGGCGAAAAATATGCGGCCGAGGGGGAGGTTCCTGCCTGGCAGGGCATCTGGTTCGCATCGGCAGTGCTGATGCCCATCGGTGTGTTCCTCACCATCAAATCCACCAACGATGCCTCGCTGCTCGATGTGGATGCGTGGGGCCGTTTCTTCAACAAAATCTTCCGTGTTCCTGAAAAACGGCTATGAGAGTCCTGTTCCTGTGCAATAAGTCTCCCTGGCCCCCGAAAGAGGGCGGCCCCATGGCCATGAACATGCTGATTGAAGGGCTGGCCGATGCCGGGCACCAGGTGAAGGTGCTGGCCGTCAACTCATTCAAATACAATATCCCGGCTAGCAGCATCCCCGCCGGCTACATCGCGAAGACCGGCATCGAACTCATCGACGTGGATCTGCATGTACGACCCCTCGGCGCTTTTCTGAACCTTTTCACGGGTGAATCGTACCATGTTCAGCGCTTTATTTCGGATGCATTCCGGGAAAGGGTTGTTGCAGCATTGACATCTGCGGAATATGACATCGTACAGCTCGAGACACTTTTCATGTGTCCCTACATCCCCGTGATAAGGGCGCATTCGCGTGCGATGATCGTGCTCAGGGCGCACAATATCGAACACCTCATCTGGCAGCGGGTGGCCGAAGAATCGAAGAATCCGCTTAAAAAGTGGTATGTGCGCCACCTTGCCCGAACCCTGAAAAATTACGAACAAAGGATCGTCAGAGAGGTGGATGGGATCCTGGCCATCACCCCCACCGATGCAGCCTGGTTCAGGGACCTTTCCCTGCATCAAATCCAGGAAACCCCCGGAAATCATAAATCTAAAATCGTCAATCGTAAATCGTCAATTGTTATTGATCTTCCCTTTGGCATCGATCCCGAACAATACCGGCACGACGATCCTGAACCCGAATTCCCTTCGCTCTTTTCGCTGGGTTCGATGAACTGGATCCCAAACCAGGAGGGCATCCGGTGGTTTCTCGACAATGTATGGTCCGATGTGCACAACCAGTTTCCCTCCCTGAAATATTACCTTGCCGGACGGGAAATGCCGGGATGGATGTTATCACTGGACCTCCCCAATGTAGTGGTGCTGGGAGAGGTGGAAGATGCGCGGGCTTTCCTGGCATCGAAAAGCATAATGATCGTCCCCCTCTTTTCAGGCAGCGGCATCCGGGTGAAGATCATCGAAGGCATGGCTGCCGGCAAAACCATCATCTCCACCACCATTGGCGCCGAAGGAATAGCCTGTACAAACCGGGAGAATATCCTGATCGCCGATGCACCCTGCGAATTCTTCGAGATGATCTCGATGTGCGTCAGTGAAGCCGAAATTGGCCGGAAAATCGGGAAAAGGGCCAGGCTACTGGTTGAAACAGAATACAACGCCAGAAATCTCATTCAAAAACTGCTTGCTTTTTATCAACATCCCCGGGTTTAACGCAGATTTTTATATTTTTGCTCTCTGCAAGCTACATTCATGCGATTATTTTTTATACTTCCAC
>CAZPWZ010000272.1:0-4149 GCA_964590675.1 uncultured Draconibacterium sp. | reverse complement strand
CGCGCGTGGAGTTCGAAGTCGGCGCTACGACGCCCACCGGCGATCCGGTTGAACTGAATTCCTCCAGGCGCGAGAGTAATGAAAAATTATGTCCGACTGTTTTTCCAAAACCGAATCCGGGATCAATTAAAACCTGCCTGATGCCATGTTCACGGCACCGGGCAAGCTGCTGTTCAAAAAAATAGGTTACCTCCGCAACCACATCGGTATAGGAAGGATTCTCCTGCATGGTTGCCGGGGTGCCTTTCATGTGCATAAGGATGTAAGGGACATTGAGCGAGGCAATGGTTTCAAGCATACCTTGTCCGAAGCGGCCGCCATAAATATCGTTGATCATATCGGCACCTGCTTCGACAACTGCCCTGGCCACCGCCGGACGGAAGGTATCGACGGAGATGAAACATGCGGGGAAATGCCTGCGTAATTCTTTCAGCGATGGCAGTAATCGAACCAATTCATCCTCCTCGTTCACTTCAGCAGCACCGGGGCGCGTGGATACGGCCCCGATGTCGAGGATGGATGCCCCGTCGTGCAGCATCTTTTCAGCCTGGTTTACCTGCGCATCAATCCCCTGGTATCTGCCGCCATCAAAAAATGAATCGGGGGTGATATTCAAAATGCCCATTACCAGCGGGGTTGACAGATCCAATTCCCGCGAACCACAATATATTTTGTTCATTTTATTTGTAAAAATCGCGGGTCAAAAGTACGACCAAAACCCAGAAATTTGTTAATTTTAGCCTCAGAAAAATTAGTCAGCCCTATCCTCATGAGTTCTGCAACACAAACTGAACAGCAGTTTACATCTGTCATCCATTTTTGCCGTGAGATTTTTCTTACAAAAATGAAGGATTACGGATCCGCATGGCGCATATTACGCGCGCCTTCGCTCACCGACCAGATTTATATCAAGGCACAGCGGATCAGGAGCATCGATGACAAAGGAATACAGAAAATCGATGAGGGGATCAGGCCTGAATATATCGGGATCATCAACTATTCGGTGATGGCCCTGATCCAGCTTGAACTAGGTACCGAAGAAAACCTTACGCTTGAAACTTCCGAGGCAGAGCGGCTCTATGATAAATATGCCACGGCCGCCCGTGACCTCATGCTGAACAAGAACCATGATTACGGTGAAGCATGGCGCAACATGCGCCTGAGTTCGCTTACCGACATCATCCTCATGAAGCTTATGCGGATCAAACAAATCGAGGATAACAAGGGTAAAACCTTCATCTCCGAAGGGGTCGATGCCAATTATTATGATATAATAAACTATGCAGTATTTGCTTTAATTAAAATGGAGTATGAAAATTCTTAGAAATGTCTTCCGGATACTTGTCGGGCTGGTTTTTGTCTTCTCCGGATTTGTAAAGGGAATTGATCCGCTGGGAACAGTTTACCGGATGGATGACTATTTTAATGCATTCAGCCTTCCCTGGTTCAGCCAATTCAGCCTGTATCTTACTATTTTCCTTTGTACGCTTGAATTCCTGCTTGGCATAAGCATGCTCTTCAATCTCTGGATCAGGAAAACAGCATGGTTGCTGTTACCCATGATGATTTTCTTCACCATCCTCACATTCTTCGATGCATTTTACAACATCGTTCCGGATTGCGGTTGCTTTGGTGATGCCATTAAAATATCGAACATGGGAACCTTCATCAAGAATATCATCCTGATGGGTTTCGTCGTACCTATATTTATCTGGCGGACTAAATTCCGATCCCTCATCCCGTCGCGGGGTGAATTTGCCGTTTTGTTCGTTTTTGCCGTGGCATTTGCCGGTATGTCCATTTACAGCTACCGCACCTTGCCGCCAATCGATTTTATGGCATGGAAAATCGGGAACCGTGTGAATAAAACCGAAGTGTTGCCGGTTACCTTCTATGTGACCTATAAAAATAAACTGACCGGAGAGGAAAAAGAGTATGTTTCACCAAATTACCCATGGAACGACTCTGTGTGGCTCGCCAACTGGATTTTCAAGAGTCAGCGCGTTCATGATCCGAACCTTAACCAAGGTCTGGTGCTGCGGGCTGAAGATGAGCATGGCAATGATTATACATCCAGCATTCTCGATAATCCCGATTACCAGTTTATCCTTGTTGCCTATGACCTCGGTACAACCAGCCGCGATGCTTTTCACCGGATGCTCCCATTCAATAAAAAAGCGGCCATGGATGGCTACTCATTTGTATGCCTGACCAATACGCTTCCGGAGGAGGTAAAGAAATTCAGAATGGCACATGGAACTGCATTCGAATACTACAACGCCGATGACATCGTTCTTAAAACCATGGTACGCTCCAATCCGGGACTGGTCCTCCTGAAAGATGGAATCGTGGTTGCCAAATGGGGCTTCCGCGACTTTCCGACATACGAGGAGGTAAAGGAGCGGTATTTAACGAAATAGAGGTTGATATAATTTAACGATGGGGCATTTTATCTTAAAGAGATTCTGGTATGGTATTCTTGTCCTTTTCGGGGTAATCATCATCGTATTTTTTCTTTTTAATGTCCTCCCCGGAGATCCTGCACGCATGATGCTCGGTCAGCGGGCCGACATTGCCTCGGTAGAGGCCATCAACAAGGACCTTGGCCGGGACAAACCCCTTTCAATCCAGTTTGTCAATTACCTGAACGACCTTTCACCACTTTCTATCCATAATATTTCAGATCCAGGAAACTTCTGGTATCTTGACCAGGAAAAATATGGAAAATCGCTCCGGATTATATCAGCCGGAAGCAACGCACTGATACTGAAGGAACCCTATCTCAGGCGTTCCTATCAATCGAAGCGCAATGTTTCCGAGATCCTAGCCGAAGGTTTCATCAATACCATCATCCTGGCCGTGGTTGCCATGGCCTTCGCCATCGTGACCGGTATTGCAGTGGGAATAGTCTGTGCCATTTATAAAAACAGCATCATCGACAGGGTTGCCCTCGTATTTTCGGTTCTTGGCATGTCGCTGCCGTCGTTTTTTGTCGCGATCCTCAATGCCTGGATCTTCGCATTTGTACTGGTCAGTTTCACCGGACTCAATATGTCGGGAAGTCTCTATGCCGTCGATGATTTTGGCAGCGGGTCATACCTTGATCTTAAAAACCTGATCCTGCCTGCACTGACCCTTGGAATCCGGCCCCTGGCCATCATTGTTGAACTTACCCGGAATTCGTTGCTGGAGGTGATGACGCAGGATTACATCCGGACGGCCAGGGCAAAGGGACTCAGCAAATCGAGGGTTATCCTGAAGCACGCGCTTAAAAACGCGCTGAATCCGGTAGTTACAGCTATTTCAGGGTGGCTGGCATCACTGCTTGCAGGTGCGGTGTTCGTGGAATTTGTATTTGACTGGAAAGGAATCGGGGTGGTTATCGTAAATGCCCTCGATAAATATGATTTCCCTGTTGTGATGGGAGCTGTGCTTTTCATTTCCATCATCCTGATCATCATCAATTTTTTTGTTGATATCATATATGGTTTGCTCGATCCGAGGATCAGGCTGCAGTGATCAGGTTGGAGTGTGATAACGTAACAGTGTAACAGCAAGACAAGGGAATAAACATGCATTAATCATCATTAATAAATAGATTATGAGAAAAAAAATCGTTGCCGGCAACTGGAAGATGAATAAAAGTTTTTCTGAGGCTGAAGAATTGATCACCGATATAGCCGATGCCCTTGATGAAGTTTCATTGCAAAATGCCGTGGTGGTTCTTTGTCCTCCGGCTTTGTATATTGAAATGGCCACGGATGTTGCCTTTGAATCCAACTTCAAGGTTGGCGCCCAGAATATTTACCCTGAAGATGCCGGCGCATTTACCGGAGAAATCAGTCCGCTTATGCTCAAAGAGCTGAATGTTTCCTATTGTATCATTGGTCATTCGGAACGCCGCAAGTATTTCAGCGAGTCAAATGAATTTCTGATGAAGAAGGTGGATGCCTTGTTGAAAAATGAGATCCGCCCGATTTTTTGCTGCGGGGAGGTTTTATCTGAAAGAGAAGCAGGGAAACATTTTGCAGTCGTTGAAGCCCAGGTGGCTGAGTCGTTGTTTCATCTGCCGGTGGAAGCATTCCTTAAGGTTGTCATCGCTTATGAGCCGGTCTGGGCCATCGGCACCGGGGTTACCGCTTCCAAGGA
>CAZPWZ010000271.1:0-4154 GCA_964590675.1 uncultured Draconibacterium sp. | reverse complement strand
AGTTTGCATCTCGGCATTTTTAAAGATCAGCACCTTGCCTGAATCCGGGTAAATGGCTGCATCGGCAACCTTGATGATCTTCACCTCCTTGGCGTTGATCACATTGGTGCGCAGGTTGTAGGTGGCCTTGGCGGCAAAAAATTTCAGTGAATCCTGCAGCGGATGAACAGAGATGAATTCCGATCCGGTATATGCCTGGCCGATCAGTTGTGACAGGCTCAGTGAATCTGAAACCAGTTTTTTACTTTGCTCGTTCGCCAGCAGGATCTCTTCACTGTCGATGAGCCAGTCGAAACGGTCCATTGAGCAAACATATTTATTGAGCGGAAATTCCACTTTCGATATGCCGACATTCGATTTGAATTCCCCTTTCCTGTTGTCGAAATCAAAATGCGTCTGGTAGTTTTTCGTGGAAATGGTCAGATCGGCCAGATCATAGGATTTGATCCTGAAGTTCGCGATCAATGCGTCAAATGTTCGTCGCTTGAAGCTGTATCCCTTTGAATCCATTTCGGCATCCTTGATCTTTACCGTACCGCTGCCGCTCAGCAACCTGGGGGTTAATGCCAGGCTTCCTGCAAAAGTCGACTGGTCGTTGTACATAGCCAGTTCCCTGGTGGTGCTGGTGATGATCAATGAATCCTTATAGGGAAGCCAGAACTGGTTTACCGAATCACCATGTGCGGCCGGATACTCAACAGCCCCGGCTACTTCAACCATGCTGAAATTCTTTGCCAGCGTTTTCATCGAATCAGGCAAAAAGATGTAATCGGTTGAATAGGTGGTTGAATTCAGGTAACGAAGGGTGCCATCGCCCCGCAATCCCTGGTCGCTCAGGTCGATTTTGGAGATGAAGGTACCTTTTCCACCATAGGTTGGCAGGCCGGCCGTATCCGTAACCTTTTCCAATCCGAGGGAATAATCGGGGCGCACACTTAACGGCTCTGCAATAACCGGGAAGATCCCCGCCGAGGTCAATGCACCCGTAAAATGCAGGCTGTCCGTTGCAACTACATCCAGGCTGTTGATGGTAAATGGCTGCACCTCGAAGTAGAATTTATCCTTTTTATATACCCCCTTCTGTATGTAGCCCTTGTTCCAGTATACGAACGCATTGTTCCGGTTCGTAAAGATGGGGTATTCCTTCAGCGCTTTTAAACCCGATTTGTTCCCGGGATCATCGATCAGCAGATCCCCGCTGAGGTTGGTGATGGCCGTCTTGACCTTTACGAGCGGAAAGGTGCCTGATTTCGGATCAAAGGTTTTACTGGTCACATAAAACATCATTGAATCGATATTCGGCATATTGATCCTGAACTTGTTATATTCAAAGGAGCAATCACGGGCATAAAAATCGAACAAGCCGGCAATCAGTTTTCCCGTAAAAACAAAGTCCATGTCCTTTTTCAGCACCACCTCCGCATTTTTTGGATAGACCTGGACCTGCTGCGAATCGCTCAGCACAACCATCGGGACACCTTGTATCTTCAGGTCAAAAGTCTCGAGATTCAGTATCCCGTTTGCGGCATTGGTGACAAAGGAATTGAAAAAAATCACATCGTAATCGGCCTTGGCATCGCGTGCCTTGACATAATCATAAAGTTTATTCTTGATCCTGGCCACTTTTGAATCATAATCATAGACCAAAAAACCCCTGGTAGCCAGGTTGAGCAACTGAACCTCAACCTGTTCGGCCGGCTTACCCATGTATTTCGTCAATTCATCGAGGGTAAATTCTTTCGTTTTCTTACGGTCCGTATAAGATTTGATCAGGTTAAGCGGATTGATTTCATCGATGCCCCTCAGTCGTTCGTAACGGTGCAGGGAATAATAGCTGCTTGATTCAAAAACCACCTTACTTTCCTTCGACGGGCCCTTCATCATTTCGAAACTCAATTTGGGCTCACCCACATTCCAGTATAACGCTTCGCAATAGATCTCAATCTTATGGAATGAATCAAACCACGGACTGATAATCGTCATGCGTTCATCCTTGGTAAATGATAGCTCCTTTTTATCATCCATGTATTTCAGCTGCAGCCCGGGATGAAAGATAGAATCATTGTCATGATAAATGGTAATGGAGGCCATGCTGGAGTTGATGCGGTCGGGCCTGATGATGAATGTTTTGGCTCGCGCTACAACAAAATCCTTTCCGTCCTTTTTGAAAAACAGGCGGGCGTCGGTGAGTTTATCGCCTGATCCGATGATGCGGCTGCCTTCGATGGCAAATCCCCCGAGATAATCAATATTGCTGAAGAGGCGCGGGATCCCGATCATTTTATTGTAGGATGAAAAGCGCGGGTAAGAGGCCTTATCTTCGGTGACATCGGCCAGTACTTTATCGGTATAACGCCCCAGGATCGGCATGGGAAGATATTTTTTATGCGTAAAACTGACCGAATCGGCAGTAAACTTTGAAAAGCGCATCTGGATATCATAAAGTGCCAGGTTCGCGAAAATCTTTTCAGGCTCCTCCCCCGCCCGCTTCCAGTTTACGTGTCCGCCCTCTCCTTTCCAAAGATTTGTCAGTGGATAATAAACTCCCTTTGTCCCATAAACATTAAGGCTGTCATCATTGGCATAACAGGTCAAGTCGGATTTTGGAAAATCGATCCGGGGAACGGTGTCAAAGGCAAACCGGAATGTCGTGGTTTTTATTTTCCATTGGGTGGTGGGGGACTTATAGACCAGGCTGCCTTCATAAAGATGGGTTGTTGATTCTAAAAAAGTCATGAATTTCCTGCTGTTCCTGTCGGCGATCAGCTTTACCAGCATATCGGACCATGGAACGAAATAGGCATCGGGCTGACTGCTGTTGATAAAGATATTCAATGCATTGATGTAGTTGAAAAAATCGGGATAAGGCCTGATCTTTTTCTTAGCCATCTCATTTAAAATAATGTAGATGATCTTCTTATAGGCCGGGCTGAACTTTTCCTCATTCCATTTCTTGAAAAAATCTTCGAGGTGGGGTTCAATGATCTTCTGTTCATTATCGGCCAGGTTTCCGAATATTGAATTCAGCTCCCCGGCGAATTTGGCTGAATCACCTGAAAAATACAATTGTTTCTGCCCGTAAAAAGATAATGACAGGAAGGCAAAAATGCCAATCAGCAGCGGTTTTAAAATATGCAGCAAATAGTTATTGTTCATTTCACAAACTTAGCCCCGACCCATTTATTTCGTGATCTGTGACTGTGATAGTGAAGACCGGCCTGCACAGCAGCCTTCCTGATCTGATCCATGTCCTGCTCATAAAAACCGCTCATCAGCAAAATCCCGCCTGGTTGCAGGAACCGTGCGTAGCCGGGAATATCGTTCAGCAATACATTGCGGTTGATGTTGGCGATGATCAGATCAAATTCCGGCAGCGGGATTGAAGTAAGATCACCCTGGAGGACCACAACGGTGGATGCGGCATTTTTTATCATATTGTCGGTGGCATTGGCATAAGCCCAGTCATCGTTGTCGATGGCCACCACCTGGCTTGCCTTCATCTTGTGGGCCAGAATGGCCAGTACACCGGTACCGCAGCCCATATCAAGCACCCGCTTCGCCTTCACCTCCTCCTCAAGCAGCATTTCCAGCATGAGTGAGGTGGTTTCATGATGCGCCGTTCCGAATGACATTTTTGGTTCGATCACAATGTCAAATTCAATTCCGTCCGCCACTGGATGAAAAGGAGCCCGTACCTGGCATTTCGCAGCAATGGTTACAGGCTCATAGGCGCTTTCCCAGATCGCATTCCAGTTTTGGGCAAGGATTTTCTTTGACTCGGAAACCACACCATGGTCATCATGCAGCTGCTTCAAAAACCCGCTGATTAAAACCTCGTTGTACAAATCTTCCGGGATGTAGGCCTCTAACCCTGACTCCGATTCGTTAAAGCTCTCAAAACCCATCGCCGACAGGTGGGCAATCGCTATTTCAGGATCGAAATCCCCAAAACCGGACATGCTTACCTCGATATAATCCATGTTTACAGGGATTTTACGATTTGTAAAAACTCATCCGGTTTCAGTGAGGCGCCGCCAATCAACCCGCCGTCGACATCGGGCTGAGAGAAAAGTTCCCGGGCATTTTTTCCGTTGCAGCTGCCGCCGTAAAGTATGGTCGTTTCCTCTGCAGTGTCACGGCCATATTTTTCCGTG
>CAZPWZ010000270.1:0-4164 GCA_964590675.1 uncultured Draconibacterium sp. | reverse complement strand
ATTCGGACGTCCGTTGACGCAATTATAGTAGGATTCAAACACTTCACGGGCCTGGTCATCGGCATATTCATCGTCGTTGCCATACTTAGGGGTGGCATAGATCAACTCCACATGAAGTTCTTCAAAACCACTGAAGTCAACAGATAATGCCTTGATCATCCCCTTCATGGAGATGGATTTTTTATCGAAAACGTGGTATTTCAGTGACGTAAGGGCATCGGTCATAGTTCCAAGTCCTACTCCCTGAATATAGGTTGTGTTGTACCTGGCGCCCCCGGCATTGTAGTCCATGCCATTTGCAATGCAGTCGTCGATGATCAGCGAAAGAAAAGGGACCGGAAGATATTTCGCAAAGATTTGGGCGATGATGTTGTTCCCCTTGATCTTGATGTCGGTGAAATGACGGAGCTGCCGGTTAAAGGCCTCCATCAGTTCGGCATAGGACTTGAATTTACAGGGGTCACCCGTATGCGGTCCTATCTGCTTTTCCGTCCGCGGATCAAATCCATCATGAAGCGTGATCTCAAGTACCTTGGGAATGTTGAAATATCCGCTGAGTATATAGGCCTCCGTACCAAATGCCCCGGCTTCAACGCACCCGCTGGCGCCGCCATTGCGGGCATCTTCGATGGCTTTTCCCTGCCTGACCAGTTCCTGGACAATGGCGTCGGTGTTGAAATAGGAGGGTTGCCCAAACCCGGTCTTGGTGATCTCCAAGGTCCGGTGAAGCAGGTTATCAGGATTTTTTTTGCTGACCTGTACCATGGAACTTGGCTGCAGCAAACGCATTTCTTCAATGACATCCAGCAGGATAAAGGTCATTTCATTCACGGCATCCGAACCATCAGCCTTCACGCCCCCCAGGTTTATGAGTGAAAAATCGGTGTAGGTGTTACTTTCCTGTGCGGTGACACCGACCTTGGGCGGCGCCGGGTGGTTGTTGAATTTTATCCAGAAACTGTGCAGCAACTCAACCGCTTTTTCCCGGGTGAGGGTCCCCTGTTCGGTTTCTCTCTTGTAAAACGGGTAGAGGTGCTGGTCAAGCCTTCCCGGGTTGAAGGAATCCCAGGGATTAAGTTCCGTGATTACGCAAAGGTGCACAAACCAATAATACTGGAGCGCCTCATGGAATGTTTGCGGGGCATAGGCAGGAACCTGGCGGCAAATGCGAGCGAGCTCTTCGAGTTCGGGACGCGGTACGCGGGACACGGGAATTATAGCTTCTGAATCGTGACGCTGGACACGGGACGTGGGACCGGGTGATGTGTCATTCGTTGGTTCAACCTGGGAGGCCAGTTCCTCAATGTATTCAGCATAACGTTCGGCATAACTGATTACAGCATTGGCCGCTATCTCCATGGCTTTGAGTTCCTCATCCTTTTCAAGGCTGTGCAAGTCATTCATCCAGTCGATGGCCGACCTGGCATCTCTTATTTCACTGATGATATCGAGCATGCCCATGCGGAAAATCTTATCTCCGGCAACAGTATGTCCCGGCCCCCGCTGTTCCTGGAATTCGGTAAAAACACCCGCGCTGTATGCATCGAGCCAATCCTTTGGCACACTCCGCATCACCCGGTCGCGGTTGCTTTTTCCATCCCAGTAAGGAATGATCTTTTCCTTGTAGATCTTTTTGGTGGCAGGATCAACCTTGAAGGATACTTTTTTCCGCTTATCCAGGATATCGAGATCCTGCAATGAATGAACGCAGATCTCCGGGAAGGTAGGGCAGGCCTTGGGCGCCGGTCCGCGTTCCCCGACAATCAATTCGCCTTCGTTATAACAAAGCGCCTTCTTTGCCAGGATATACTGTAAGGTCATGGCGCGCATCACTGGAACAGAAACCTCACGGTCGATGCCGGTCTGATAAAATTCAGTTACAAGGAGCGCCCGCTCGGCTGAAATGCGGTTTACAGCCTGAAGGCTGTTTTCACGCAATCTTTTAATGCGATCAGTCATAGGTAACAGTAAAATATAAGTTTGCCCATGGCACACGTGTTCACTTGTCAGCATGGTCATGTGTCTGTTGTCACAAGTGCTGCCATTGACCTCACAAAGATATCGATTATTCTGAATATCTTTTTTAGGGTGTGCAAAAATGAAAGACCCAGAGAATCACTGCGCAATTCGATGAAAAATAAAATTACTGAAGAGGTCAAAACAATATAAAAGAAGCTAATTTTGTATAACTCATTAAAAAATATGACCAGTATGAAAAAAATAATAACACGCTATATTTTAATACCGATACTCCTGGTTGTTTCGGTCGCTGCCCGGGCCCAGTATGGACCTCCATGGGTTAAGACAAACGTGGGTTTCAATTACATCCTGACCGGGATTGATTTTCCAGGAAACCAGGATATGGTCGGGTATATTGCAGGTGAATCGCTGACATACAACGGCAATGGTATTGTTCTTAAGACTACGGATGGCGGGAATACCTGGATTTCGAAATGGACCGGCACCAACATGGGGCTTGAAGGTTCCTGCTTTGTGGATGTGAATACGGGTTTTGTTGCAGGATGGCCAAACCCGGCAAACGGATGGAGCGGATTCGGAAAGACAACCGACGGAGGCACCACCTGGACTTCACCTGTCGTAGTTTCTGATGTCTATTATTTTACAGATGTCGTATTTAAAGACGCGAACAATGGGATACTCATCGGGGCGACCAATTCGGCTCCCGGGGTATACGTGACCAGCAATGGTGGTGCTTCATGGACGACAGGTACCGGCGTCAGCAACGGCGTTCCTTATGGTGCCTGCTACGTTTCGGGTAACACCTATTTCCTGGTTGACAATGGCGGACGGATAAAGAAGTCGGCTGATAATGGATTAACCTGGACAACGGTTTACACCCTGCCGGGGGCGCTGCTGGCCGGCATTGATTTTTACGATGACAACATTGGCATGGCATGCGGGGATGACGGACTTATTGTGACAACAAACGATGGTGGCATAACCTGGCAATATCAGCTGGTTGGAACTGATATCTGGCATGACTTCGGCTGGCAGAATCAGAATCATGTTTTTTGTGCCGGAACGCCTGAGATCGTGGTCGAGAGCATTGATGCCGGTGTTTCCTGGGTAAATGGCTTCCCCGGATCAAGCTACCAGGCTGCCTTATACGAGTGTATATTCACGAATAACGGAAGCGGCTTTATCTGTGGATCACAGGGCACCTTGCTGAAAAGATTGCCTTCGTGTACAGCTGGATTTTCCGCTAACCAAACAGGTATATGTGTCGGTCAGAGTGTGAGCTTCATTAACCAGTCGATCGGAAATATTTCAACCTTCGACTGGTACTTTGAAGGAGGCAATCCATCGGTCTCCAACAACTCAGACCCTGTGGTAACCTATGCTAACCCGGGGGTTTTTGATGTACGATTAATCGTAAACAACGGTTATTGGAGTGATACGCTACTTTCTGCCAATTATATCACAGTCACCCAGCCGGTTACGCCGGTCATTTCGTTGAATGGAACATTGCTGTCAAGTAATATCCCTGCAGGAAATCAATGGTACCGCGACGGTCTGCTCATCCAGGGCGCGACAGCCCCGACTTACCAGGCATCGTTGTCAGGATGGTATTGGGATGTAGTAACGCAGAACGGTTGTTCTTCGGATCCTTCAAACCAGGTTTATGTGCTTATGACGGGTTTATCAAATCCAGAAGCATTGAATTTCAATGTAATCCAGGTTCCTGGTACCGGCTTGATCAGGATATCGATGGAATCTCCATGCAAATCCTGCAACATCATGGTTTTTAATTCCATGGGAGTCAGAATAATTGAAAAGACCGGCATGTCAATAAACGAGTCCAGCGATTTGGATATCGACCTTGGCACAATTTCAACAGGGATCTATGTAATCAGGGTGCAAACCGGATCATCGCATTTTATCCGCAAGATCCTGTTGAAGGATTAGATGCAGTTTATTCATTTCAGACAAAGGGAGACCGAAGTTTCTTTGTGTATCTTAATCCTATAGTTTTCCTTACCCACATTGGCCGGTCTTCATAAAATAATATATCATATCGTATGAAAAATATTTTACTGATCTTACTATTAACCTGGACATCTGTGCAATTAAATGCTCAGAACTACATTGGCCTCCAGGTTGGTTTTTTAGGCACCCACACCAGCGTGGCGGAATATGAACGAA
>CAZPWZ010000269.1:0-4166 GCA_964590675.1 uncultured Draconibacterium sp. | reverse complement strand
CTGGATGCCGATACGGTTGTACCTGTTGATTACCTGCTTTCCATTGCCCGGAACTTCAGGGAACATCCCGATGCGGTAGCTCTGGCAGTTCCCTATTTTCATCGAACCACCCCCGATCCGGATGCCAGCCGGGCCATTCTGAGGTATGAGATCTACATGCGTTATTATCTGCTGAACCTCCTGCGCATCGGTTCTCCTTATGCATTTACGGCCCTGGGTTCCGCGATGGCACTGCCTGTTTGGGCGTACCGTGCAATCGGCGGGATGACGCCCAAACTCAGCGGCGAGGATTTTTATTTCCTTCAAAAGCTCAGGAAATATGGCAGGATACTATTGTGGAATGACGAATTGGTATATCCTGAAGCACGCTTTTCTGACCGTGTGTTTTTTGGAACCGGACCGGCCATGATCAGGGGGGCGACCGGTGATTGGGAAAGCTATCCCCTTTACCCGGTTGATTTGTTTGATGAAATACTGGAGACATACCGGCTTTTGCCTGTCTTGTACCGGGAGACGATTCTGACACCTGTTACGAGTTTCCTTGTGGCTGCTTTTGGGGAGAAGGATCCGATACTGCCTATACGGTTAAATCACAAGGATCCGGATCATTTTGCACGTGCATTTCACGAAAAGTTTGATGGTCTGCGGATACTTCAGTTTTTAAAATCGTCGAATGAAAAATACAACGCAAACGATGAGGAAAACCTGCGGGATTATTTAACCAGGTTTATTCCATCGGAGGAAATTGCAGCAGCAGGTATTCATTGGGACACATTTTCCTTCTCCACCTCTCCGCAACCGGAACTGGAAGCAGTGCGTCAAATCCTGTTTAAAAAGGAGATGGAGGCGAGGACTAATTCAGCACTTGAGTTACCAGGTCGGCAGCCTCTTTCAGGGTGATGGCAGAGTGCACCTTCAGCCCTGATTCGTCGATCAGCTTTTTCCCCTCTTCTGCATTGGTCCCCTGCAGGCGCACGATGATCGGAATATTGATCTCTCCGATATTTTTATAGGCATCCACCACCCCCTGTGCAACCCGGTCGCAGCGAACGATACCCCCGAAAATATTAACAAGGATCGCCTTCACCGCCGGATCTTTAAGGATGATCCTGAATCCCTCCTCAACACGCTTGGCATTGGCCGAACCGCCCACATCCAGAAAATTGGCGGGATCACCCCCTGAGAGTTTTATGATATCCATGGTGGCCATGGCCAGCCCTGCTCCGTTGACCATGCAGCCTACATTGCCGTTCAGCTTGACGTAATTCAGATCGTGCCGTGTGGCTTCGACCTCGATGGGATCCTCTTCATCCAGGTCGCGCATGGTGGCGATATCGGGATGGCGGAACAGGGCATTGTTATCGATGACGATCTTCGCATCGGCGGCCAGAATCTTGTTATCAGAGGTTTTGAAAACCGGGTTGATCTCTATCAATGATGCATCACTGCCTTCATAAGCCTTATAAACTGCAAAAACGAACTTGACCATGTTTTTGTAGGCCTCCTCCTTTAATCCAAGGTTGAAGGCAACTTTTCGTGCCTGGAATGCCTGCAGGCCGATCTTCGGATCGACCTCCTCGGTGAAAATGAGCTCGGGTGTCTCTTCCGCAACTGCTTCGATATCCATGCCGCCCCTGGGTGAATACATGAGTACGGTATGTCCTTTCTGACGGTTTAAAAGAATGCTCATATAGATCTCGGATGGCTCCGAAGGACCTGGATAGAAGATATTCTGTTCAACATAAACCTTCCTGACGAGTTTGCCATCCTTGCTTGTCTGGGGTGTCACCAGTTGCATCCCGAGGATCCGGGTGGCCATTTCCCTTACTTCATCAATTGATTTGGCAACCTTCACACCACCTCCTTTTCCGCGTCCCCCGGCATGTATCTGTGCCTTAATGACAAATTTATCGGTCCCTGTTGCACCCTGGAGGTACTCAGCCGCCTTAACAGCCTCTTCCTCTGTGTGGGCGAGCGCTCCTTCAGGAACTGCAACACCATATTTTTTCAAGATTGACTTGCTCTGATACTCGTGTAGGTTCATATGTTAATAACTTAGTAATGAATTCCAAAAATAGCAGTTTGTATTGGATTTACAAAAAAGAGTACCCAAAGATTTCTATTTTCTTAACTTTGCAGTTCAAGCAACCATATGATCATTGCGCAAAACATTCAAAAATCTTTTGGACCGCTGAAGGTGCTCAAAGGCATCAGCCTCAGAATTGAAAAGGGTGAAATAATTTCGATTGTCGGCGCTTCCGGCGCAGGCAAGTCTACTTTGCTGCATATTATCGGTACCCTTGATAAGGCCGATTCAGGCACCGTCGAATTGAATGGGATAAAGGTTCATGAACTGTCGGAACGCAAACTTTCGGATTTCAGGAACCAGCACATCGGTTTTGTTTTCCAGTTCCATCACCTGCTTCCTGAATTCACCGCCCTCGAGAATGTCTGCATCCCGGCATTTATTGCCAGAAAAGGAAAAAAGGAGGCAGAGAAAAAAGCCCATGAATTACTTGAATTCATGAACCTTGGCGACCGGATCAATCACAAGCCCTCCGAATTGTCGGGAGGGGAACAGCAGCGTGTGGCAGTGGCGAGAGCCCTGGTCAACAATCCTTCCGTCATCCTCGCCGATGAGCCATCCGGAAACCTGGATTCCACCTCCGCCGTGGAATTGCATAAACTGTTTTTTCGTCTGCGGGATACATTTAAACAAACCTACCTGATCGTGACCCATAACATTGAACTCGCCGATATGGCCGATCGAAAACTGACCATGAAGGATGGATTGTTTGATCATTAATCCCCTGGTGTAATTAATTCGGTAAAATCCCGTTATCATATCTAAGTCAACAACTGATTATCAGAACGCACCTGTATCGCATGAAAATATCCTCCGTAAAAAAATCATCCGCAATCCTGCTATTCCTATTTGTTTCTGCTTTATCATTCGGATTGTTCTATACCTTCCAGTCCATTGATTTTCATGGGCAAACTATTGAAAACACTGCTGTTTTATCATTTAGCCAGGATACAGTTGCCGCCGCGAAAGCTGCGTCCCCCGATTCAATATACCGTGCCCTGATCTCATCTGCGGATAAATTATATAATGAAAAGGCTTTCGACAAATGTTTGATTGAATTGCAGCAGGCGCAAAAGATCAAACCAGGCGACGCGGATTTGAAAGAGCGTATCACCAAATTAAACGGACTCATCGCCAACCAGAAAAAGCTTCTCGAAACCAGCAGGAAAACGGTTGCCTCGGGTGATGCTTATTTTAATGCGAAAGATTACCTGAATGCCAAGGCAGCATACCAGCAGGCGATTTCGCAAAACCCTGATGATGCAGTTGCGCAGGAAAAACTGCGTAAGACCATGGACCTGCTGCGTTCCCAGAAAGCACAGAATATCCTGTTTGATGTAGCAATTGCCGGCGCCGACAAGTTATTCCAGGCCGGAGATTATGTAAAAGCCCGGCAGGAGTATGAAAATGCAAGCAGATTGCTCCCGGGTGATCCTTATCCAAAGAGCAAGATCAACGAAATTATTAAAATTCAGGTTGACCGGCAGGCCAAGGATGAGGAATATGCCAGGGCAATTGCTGCAGCCGATAAGTTCTATGCTGGTAAGAACTATCAAAATGCGCTGCTGGATTATAAAAAAGCCGGAACTATCAAGCCCGATGAAAAATATCCTCAGGATAAAATCAAGGAGCTTACACAATTGCTGGCTGAACTGAAGGCGAAAGAGGATGCTTATAAGAAGGCCATTGCCCAGGGCGACCTGTCGTTTAAAAACACGCAATATCCCGAAGCGGTCAACGCATACAAAAGCGCCCTGGTGATCAAGCCTGAGCAGGAATATCCGCGGAATAAAATCAGGGAAATTGAAGGGATCCTTGCAAAAATTACCAATTCCCAGGCTGCTTATGATAAGTACATTGCCCAGGCTGATAGTCTCTATATTGATAAACAATATTTCAAGGCACGGGAGAATTACCTGATGGCTACTTCAGTAAAACCAACTGAAAGTTATCCAAGGGAAATGGTTTCGAAGGCCGATAAGTTGCTAACAGGCCAGGAGGCGGCGATGGCACGGTCGGTTGAAGAGCAATATGCTGCTGCCATTGCCAGTGGGGATAAACTGCTTGCCGATAAATCCTA
>CAZPWZ010000268.1:0-4167 GCA_964590675.1 uncultured Draconibacterium sp. | reverse complement strand
AAATGCATAATTCTCCGGATACTTTCGGGACCCATACCCTGCCCTACCTCCTTGACAATGACCTTTATCTGGCTAAGGGATAAAAAACGTTCGATCGTTTCAATAGGGGGATGTTTCAGTACATCACCCTCCATTTGAAGCCATTCCTGCATCGGGTTGACATGTATGATGAGCCCGTCGGCCTTCAGTTTAATTGTCAAATCGACCAGCCTTTCCCAGGTGTCGTTAACAATCATCTCCTCCAACTGAGCAATCCCGATATTGGCATACAAGGGAAGTTCATCTCCAATCACATCCCGCATATCGAAATCTGCGAAATGTTCAGGTTTTTCAAGCAAAATCCTGCATGACCCCAGCCCCATCCCCATGCCGAATTCCTGGCAGGCCCGGGCCAGGTTGGTATTGATGGTTCGCGCCATCTTGGTACCTCCTGTCATGCTCGATACCCACATTGGTGTTCGCATGGTTTTACCTGAAAAAATGACAGGGTCCAATTCCCGCGGATACGATCCCAGCATTGGCTCGTAGTCAAACCTCCCGTCGGCCTGTGCCGCCGCTACCTGTGATGAAAATGCCAGTTCGATGTGATCCTTTTTCCGTTGTTCCATTATCACGCAAAAGTACAAAAAATCAATTCAGCATTACAGTATCTGAAACCCCGAATGACCTATGCGATAAAATAACTGCGGGTGACTGAAAAGCCAAAAGCGCAAGCCATAACCCCAGATACTCCATCGGAAAACTTGATTCAGTTTTATGATCTCTTTTTAATAGTTTTGCACTTTAATCGCATAAATCATTATTTTTTGATGATCATTCGGAGCCTGGTATTTTACACAACATGCATTTTGTGGCTGACAGCAGGAGAAGTTTTCGGGCAGGTGCCTGATTCCATCAGAAACCTGGAACATTCCCTGGCCGAAAAACTTCCCGATACCGTTAGGTTAAACACCCTGATCGGGATTTCAGATTTCTACATGTCAAAAAAGAGCCACCTGAACCTGGCTGAAGTTTACATTGCAAAGGCCTTTGAATTAAGCCGTGAGAAAAATCTGTCCATCCCATACCGCCTGCGATGGCTTCACGCAATGCAGCTGCGATCGCATGAAATGACCAAAGAGGCAGCAGCGGAGATGGAAATAGTTATCAGTCAACTGGAAGGTAAAGACAATTTCCAGGAAGCCGCCGAAGCAAGAAACTACCTTGCCTCTGTCGTTTTCTTCGCCGGGCAATTCAACGAAAGTATCGGACTCTACGAGAAAAATATAGTCCTGGCACGGGAGAAAAAGCTAAAAACAATAATTCCAAAAGCCTACCTTGGGATTGCTAATATTTATGCTCAGACACAAAATAACCAGGAACGATTAAAATACCTGAAGATGTTCCTTGACGAAGCAAAAAGAGAAAATGATCCGGCATTAACAGCCCAGGCGTGTTTCAGACTCGGAGTTCAGATCATGTATACCGACAGTAACCTGACGACTGTGATGCCCTACATGCGGGAAGCACTGAAAATCAACAAAACGCTCAATGATTCACTGACGATACTGACAGTTATGAACATGATCGGATGGTTTTACTACCTGAAACATGAACCAGACTCATCCCTGTACTATTATCTCCAATCCATCCGGTTCTGCCCGCCTTCAAACATCGCCGGTTTTGCCAAACCGTATGGGAATATTGGCACCATTTACAGGGATAAAAAAGACTACTCCAAAGCCATGTACTATTACAACCTGTGCGAACAGTATGGCACCAGAACAAGGGATTTCTACATTTTAGCCGGATTATACAAAGACATGAGCGACATGTACATCAACAGGGCTGATTACAAAAAAGCTTATCACTATTACGTTGCTTACAAAAACTCAAATGACTCGCTTAATGCCGGAAGATACCTCGATGGTCTGGGTTATGCCCGTGCAAAGTTTGATACAGAAGCCAAGGAAAAGGAACTGCAATTGCTCAACATGAAACTTGATCAGAATAAATATTTCACCTATGGTCTTGCGGCATTTATACTCCTTTTGCTGATCATCGGCTTTTTACTCTATTACCAGTCGAGAATGGCTGCAAAACGAAAGATCAGCGAAATGAACAACAGGCTGTCGGAGATAACCCACGCGAACCTGAGGCAGCAAATGAATCCCCATTTCATATTCAACACGCTGAATTCAATTCAATATTACATGTACCAGCATGATAAGATCGCGACCAATAATTATCTGACCAAGTTTTCGCGCCTTATCCGGAAAATTCTTGAAAACTCACAGCACATGCTGGTCCCGGTGAAAGACGAATTGGATGTCATTCAACTCTACCTTGAACTCGAAACCCTGCGGTTTAAGGAAAAATTCACCTTTGCGATCACCATCGATGAGGAAATTGATACCCTGACTTATAAAATCCCAACCATGCTCATCCAGCCTTATGTGGAAAATGCAGTATGCCACGGGCTCATCAACAAACCTGATCATGGGCTGCTGACCTTAAGCATGCAGTTATGCGACCGACACATCTGCTGTACGATCGAAGATAACGGGATCGGAAGAGAAGCTGCTTCGGAGATCAAAAAACAGAAGGACACTTCATATAATTCATTGGGGACAAAGATCACCGAATCGCGCATCAACATTACTAATGCATTATACGGCACCGATTTAAAGGTGATTTTCACCGACCTTAAAGATGATGACAACAACCCGTGCGGAACCCGTGTGGAACTGCAATTACCCCTGATGACATGACAAAGCAATTGAAAACCCTTATTGTTGATGATGAAGCCGATGCCGTGAACTTCATCCGTTCCATCATCGGGGAATATTGTCCGAAACTGGAGGTAGTCGGATCTGCCAACACGGCCAAAGAAGGGATTCAAATGATCATGGAGCATCAGCCGGAACTGGTATTCCTGGATGTGGAAATGCCCCATGGAAGCGGATTTGATCTGTTAGCCCAGTTTCCGAAGAAGATGTTCGATGTTGTTT
Organism: uncultured Draconibacterium sp.; assembly: GCA_964590675.1. Lineage (GTDB taxonomy): Bacteria > Bacteroidota > Bacteroidia > Bacteroidales > FEN-979 > CAIVAT01. The sequence continues at coordinate 1,177 of CAZPWZ010000268.1, read as the reverse complement.
TTATTACGGCTTTCAACCAGTATGCTTTAAAAGCAATCAAATTCAGCGCGGTCGACTACATCCTTAAACCAATCAACATAAGTGAGTTTATTGAAGCTGTCGACAAAGTACTGGAGAAAAGACACCATGGTTTCACCCAGGGCATCAATTACGGGGAGTTGCTTGAAAACCTCAAATCAACAGTACCCACGAAGCTGGCCATCCCCACTTATGAAGGAATGGAATATCTCATTACAAGGGAAATCATCAGGATTGAAGCCGATCGCAGTTATTGCTGGTTTTACCTCACAGGAATGAGGAAACACCTCGTATCAAGGAATCTCAAGGAATACCAGGACCTGCTGAGTGACCGGAACTTCTTTCGTCCCCACAATTCCCACCTCATCAACCTTGAATTTGTAAAAAAATATGTGCGCCAGGAGGGCGGGTATATCGAAATGACCGATGGCTCGCAAATCCCCGTCTCCAGGATCAAACGGGATCTGTTTCTGCAGCAGATGTCGAGGTTGAGCCAATAACAGCCTGCATTCATTTTAAGGTATCCTGCAAAGTAATACCTGCCATTGGTAGAATGCTGCATCCCTTCATCAAATTCACAACTTATCTTTAATCCGGTTTCGAAAATCCATTTTTAATATTCATTTGAACTGTTAAACCATGAGAACAACTACATGTTTCGTCCTGTTGATGTTAGCTTTGACAAGTACACAGGCACAGGATTATTTAATCAGCTTTGAAGGTTCAGGGGCTGCCATAGCGGTTGACAGTGTAAGGGTCGAGAATCTCACCCAGGGCACGAGTCTGACAGTGGGAAGCGGAAACCAGCTTCAATTGCTGGGGACCATATCGCATATCGATCCGGCCTGTGAATATACAGCTGAGTCCATCCTTGTTTATCCCAATCCATCTGATGAAGAGTTTATCCTGGCTTTTACGGCAGAAACTGATGGTGTTGTGCATATAGAACTGACCGATCTCTCGGGCCGAATTGTGCAGAAAGCAAAATTCTTTTTGTCGCAAGGCCGCCAGTACCTCCGCTGCAGTGGCTTGAATGCCGGGATTTATTTGGTTCAGGTCCGGTCTGAATCCTATCACTATTCTGCGAAAGTGATCAGCCGATCAACATCGCTGAAAACCACTTGCATGATCCATATGGGTCAAACAAATGAACCCACCG
>CAZPWZ010000267.1:0-4175 GCA_964590675.1 uncultured Draconibacterium sp. | reverse complement strand
TTTCCGAAAACATGGTGGTGCCGGTTTTCCAGTCAACACAATGCCATGCTTTTCCTGAATCGTCCGACCCGAAAATTTTTCCGTTGACCAGGACGAATCCGCCCATCCGGTTATCGATGCTGACATCCCGCCACATTTCCTTCACCGAGCTGCCGTCGCCGGATACGCTAAGCATGACGCCACCTTTACCGTAACCTGAAACACAGTAAAGGAGTCCGTCATGGTACAGGGGGGTATTGGCGTGGACCGAATATTTATTGGGCTGGTCATGGCTCCATAACAATTTTCCATTGGCGGCATCAATGCCAAGGATGGAATTGGCTGTTTGGGTAACCAGGATATGGCGTTTCGCCAGTTTGATCATGGCCGGTGATCCGTAAGCGCTGATTTCCCCTTTCCCGGGGCATTTCCAGATCAGTTTCCCCGTGTTCGGATCCAGGGCAACCACGTTGGCTTCGGGTCCGCCCACGGTGCAAAACACCTTGTTGTCATCGATCAGCAGGTTTTCGGTAACGCCCCATTTGATGTTGGGGGCATTGTAGTCCTTGAGCATGTCAACGCTCCATACGAAAGCGCCGTTGTCGGCCCTGCGGCAGACCAGTTTTCCAAATCCGCTGTACTGGTAGATTTTTCCATTATATATGACCGGCGTACTCCTGACCCCGGGCCAGCTTTCGGTCCATTCCTCGCCGTAGGGAACCTTCCACAGCAGTTTTCCGTTAAAATCGATGCAAAAAAGGTACCCGATCCCGTCGATAATTCCTGCCGTATAGATCCGGTCGGAGGTTACTGCAGCAGATGCGTGGCCCTCTCCCAGGCCGTCAAAATGCCAAAGCAGTGCCGGGCCATTTTCAGGCCAGGATTTCAGCAGCCCGGTTTCATTGTAAATACCGTCGCGGTTAGGCCCCCGCCATTGCGCCATCTCCTGGGCAAATACCTGATCAAGACAAGCTGATCCAAGGATCAATACAAGGAGAAATATTTTCTTTGTCATAGTAACGTGTTAATTTGGTTTTCCGTCATCAAAAGTAGCATAAAATATGATACTCTCTTGTGCGGCTTTACGAAGAGCAGCCGGTGGCGGTTCGTGTTTGGGGTTTCATCATGTCTCCTATATCCAGCGGAGTTTATGGGGTGTGTTTATGAATAGCAATTATCATGTACATTTGAATATAAATTCAAATTTCTCAACGATGAAAAATTTCATCATCCTGATGGCTTCGCTTATTGTCCTCAGTTTCAGCCCAGGGATTCCTGCCTCATCCGGAAGCATACTGGCTGATCCTGGTATCCAGGTACCAAAGCACCCGCCTAAGCCGAAAGCACCTACAAAGGCACCCAAACCAAAGGAGCCCAAAAAACTGAAGCCGCCAAAGCAACCAAGGCAGCCTGGCAAACCAAAAGCGCCTCCCAAGCCTCCGAAGATCGGGTAATGTGGTAATGTGCTGATGTGCTGATATGCTGATGTGATGATGTGGTAATGTGCTGATGTGAAAATGTGAAGATGTGGTTATGTGCTGATTTTTGGCGGGGTGCGGGATATTTAGTATGGAGTTTTATCGGATTTGTGTTTCCATTCTGTGAAAAGTTCGGTGGCTTTGCGATGTTCCACCTGCTCAAAAGGGATCCGCCTTTGTGCCTGCGGAAGGTTCAGCTCCTCATAGATATGGTTGTCCTTGAACCCGATCTCATTGGCATCATGGCGGGTGGAACAAAAATAAACGGATTGGATGTTGGCCCAGTAAATTGCTGCAAAGCACATGGGACAGGGTTCACAGGTTGAATAAAGCGATGCCCCGGTAAGATCGAAACTCTTTAACAGGCGGCAGGCGTCGCGGATGGCAACAATTTCGGCATGGGCCGTGGGATCATGCAGTGAAGTAACCTTGTTCCCGCCTCGCCCGATTACCTTTCCATCCATGACGATGACCGCACCGAAAGGACCGCCGTTATTGCTTCGTACCGATTGAAAAGCTTCCTTGAAAGCTTCATCCAGATATTTTTCAACTGCATCCATTTGTGTCTAATCTCTCAGAGTAAATTCCCGGCCCCGTGGGGCGGAACCCGGGTCCGGGGCCTGCCCTGGGTTTAATACCATTTTATTTTACTTTATTCTCCAACCATTTTGAGGTGGCGGGCGGAACCGGCAGTCTGGCAAATATAATCAAATAATCATTTTCCAGGATAGATTCAAGTCTCATGCTTTATCTTTAAATTTGGACATTATCCCGAACATTCATTTTAACCACACGAACTTGTCCGGACATTTTATTCCGATACCACTGCCGCAGTTGCTCGCGCAAAGCCTTGATGACATCAGGCAGGATAAATTCATGGGCATCCCGGGAAGCCTTTTTTATCGTCCGGACCCACAGGATCCATTTGGTTTTGAACGCTATGGCCGGATGGTTGAAACCCCAATCGGTGTGGCGGCCGGCCCTCACACCCAGCTTGCGGGAAATATTATAGCAGCCTGGCTGTGCGGCGCGAGGTACATCGAACTGAAAACGGTGCAGACCCTGGATGAACTGGATGTTCCCAAGCCCTGTATCGACATGCAGGACGAAGGATATAACTGCGAATGGTCGCAGGAGCTCAGGATCCGGGAATCATTTACCGAATACCTCAATGCCTGGATCATCATACACATCCTGCGGAAAGAACTGGGTTTCCATGGTTCATGCGGAACCTTGTTCAACATGAGTGTGGGATACAACCTGGAGGGGATCCTGAACGAAAATGTTCAATGGTTCCTGGGCCGGATGAAAGATTGCAACGCCGAACTGATCCTGGCAAAGGAGATGATCCGGGACATTTATCCCGACATAGATGCGGTCAGAATCCCGGTTTGCATTTCAGATCACATCACCCTGAGCACCATGCACGGATGCCCTCCCGATGAGATCGAAAAAATCGGGCTTTACCTGGTCAGGGAGCAGAACCTGCACACCACCATCAAGCTCAATCCCACGCTGCTCGGGCCAGCCGAACTCCGCGGCTTACTCAACACCACATTGGGATATCCGACGGAAGTACCTGACCTTGCCTTTGACCATGATCTGAAGTACCCTGACGCCTTGCGCATCCTGGACACCTTGTCGGCGGCCTCTCTTGAAAAAGGCCTGCAATTCGGCATCAAGCTGACCAACACGCTGGAGAGTGTCAACCATAAGGATGTTTTCGGTGAAACGGAAACCATGATGTATATGAGTGGCCGTGCCTTGCATCCCATCAGCATCCGGCTGGCCCGGAAACTGCAGAATGATTTCCAGGGAAGCCTTGATATTTCCTTTTCGGCCGGCGCTGATTGTTTCAATATCGCGGATGTGATTGCCTGTGGCATGAAACCGGTCACCGTGTGCAGCGATCTGCTGAAGCCCGGCGGATACGGGCGGTTGCACCAGTATATCGAAAATCTCAGGACAGGATTTGAATTAAATCAGGCCCGCAGTATCGGCGATTTCATTGTCAGGGTTTCCGGATCCGGTAATAATACAGCAACCAAAAACACAAAACTTGGTATCAATGATACATTCGCCGGTTCAGGGGTACCCTGTCCGAATGATTCAGGTATAGATTATGACATAAATGACCTATCCAGTGTCATAAGAAGATCATCTCTTCAAAATTTAAGAAATTATGCCGACCGGGTCGCAGATAACCCGGCATACCGGAAAAAAACACTCTCCGATCCCTCCGTCAAGACATCGCGGGAGCTCGGGTGGTTCGACTGCATTCATGCACCATGCACCGATACCTGTCCGGCGAACCAGGATATCCCGGAGTACCTGCATCACACGGCAACAGGTAATATTCCTGCTGCGTTTGAAACCATTTTGCGAACCAATCCTTTTCCATCGGTGACCGGCATGGTGTGCGACCATTTATGCCAGCTGAAATGCACCCGGATCAATTATGATGAGCCCCTGCAGATAAGGGAGATCAAACGGTACGTTTCGGAAAGTATGAGGGAGAACTATAGATCGGATGCCATTTCGCACCAATTGGATGCTGCATTGCAGAACTCCCGAACACACGGTTCGCCCCTGCAAAACACCGAAACACACGGATCAGCCATACCGGGTAAAAAGAAGGCAGCCATCATCGGAGCAGGTCCGGCAGGACTTTCCTGCGCGTGGTTCCTCCGCAAGGCGGGTTTTGAGGTGGATGTTTTT
>CAZPWZ010000266.1:0-4179 GCA_964590675.1 uncultured Draconibacterium sp. | reverse complement strand
GTAGAAGTAGGGTATCGTCTCGATGCCCTTGAAGAAATTATCAAGCGGGTAATTTTCATTGGGAGAATGACACGCATCCGATTCGAGGCCAAATCCGAGTAAAATTGATTTAACCCCAAGTATCTCCTCAAACTGCGGAATGATTGGAATACTGCCGCCACTGCGGACAGGGATCGGTTTTTTACCCAGGACGGTCTCTATGGCCCTGCTTGCAGCCTTGTAACCAATTGTATCAATGGGTGATACATAGGCCTGTCCGCCGTGGAGCGTCACCACCTTGACCTTCATGGTTTTTGGTGTGATCGAAGTGAAATGTTTTTCAAATAGCTCCCCGATTTTCACATAGTCCTGGTTAGGCACCAGTCGCATCGAAATTTTCGCATAGGCCTTCGATGGTAAAACCGTCTTGGTGCCTTCAGCAGTGTATCCGCCCCAGATGCCATTCACATCCAGTGTCGGGCGGATCCCGGTGCGCTCCTTGGTTGTAAAACCTGCTTCGCCATACAGTTCGGCGACATCCAGGTTCTTCTTATATTCCGCCTCATCAAAGGGCGCCTTGGCCATTTCATCGCGCTCTTCACGGGTGATTTCAACAACATCATCGTAAAATCCCGGGATGGTGATCCTGCCATTTTCATCGGTCAGGGAGGCTATCAGCTTTGTTAAAGCATTGATAGGATTGGCAACAGCGCCGCCAAAAATTCCGGAATGCAGATCGATGTTCGGCCCGGTGAGTTCAACCTGCATGTAGGCTAAACCGCGTAATCCCACGGTGATGGAAGGACTTTGCAGACCGATCATGCTCGTATCGGAAACAAGGATGATATCTGATTTCAGCATCTCCTTATACTCCCTGCAGAAGGGGCCAATATTCATGGAGCCTACCTCTTCTTCGCCTTCGATCATGAATTTAACATTACACGGAAGGGTATTGGTGCGGACCATCAGCTCAAATGCTTTGGCATGCATGAAAGATTGTCCCTTATCATCGTCTGCCCCGCGGGCATAGATCCTGCCATTACGGACTTCGGGCTTAAATGGCTGCGATTCCCACAACTCGACCGGGTCGACCGGCATAACATCATAATGAGCATAAACCAGTACCGTCGGTAATGCAGGATCAATTATCTTTTCACCAAAAACGATCGGATTCCCGTTGGTCGGGAAGATTTCACACCGGTCACAACCTGCCTCGCGCAGCGTTTTCCGCCAGTATTCGGCAGCACGCACCATATCTTCTTTATTCTCCGCCAGGGAACTGATTGAAGGAATCCGGATCAACCCGAATAATTCTTGTAAAAACCTATCTTTGTGTAAGTTAATATACTCTTTGATCTCTTCCATTTATCCATTTTTTTGCGATGCAAAGATAACAATTTTTATTAAAAAATATGCCCTACCCGTCCACCTGTCCACCTGCCCGCCCTCTGCCCGGCACTATCCCTTTGATAGTATCTGAATAAACAATCTCAATAATCCAATTATCTGTATATTTGACACGGAAACGTTACTATTTCACCATGGATAAATTCAATTACCTGAATCAGCCCGACAATTCCGTGATTGATGGGCTTTATGAACAATACAAACAGGATCCGGCTTCCGTCGACGAAAGCTGGCGGAAATTTTTTGAAGGATTTGAGTTTTGCCAGACAAATTTCAAGGCAGAACAGGGGCAGGCATACATCGTTCCCAATGAATTCAAAGTGATCAACCTGATCAACGGATATCGTTCGCGCGGCCATTTGTTTACCAAAACCAACCCGGTGAGGACCCGTCGGAAATATTCACCAACCCTCGACATCGAGAATTTCGTACTTTCCCGGGATGATTTGCAGAAAACCTACCAGGCCGGGAAGGAACTGGGACTGGGGAATGCAAAGCTGAATGAAATCATCTCACACTTGCAAACAACCTATTGTCAGTCGATCGGCATTGAATATCAGTATATCCGCCGGCCCGAGATCGTCGAATGGTTCCGTGAAAAAATGGAACCGGGTCGGAATACCCCGCGGTTTTCGCTGGATGAAAAAAGATCGATCCTTCGAAAATTAGCCGATGGCGTCCTTTTTGAAAAATTCATCCATAAGAAATTCCCCGGGCAGAAGAGTTTCTCCCTTGAAGGTGTTGAAGCGCTCATCCCCGCATTGGAAGCAGTCATTCAAAAGGGTGCCGAACTTGGTATCCGTGAATTTGTGCTTGGAATGGCTCACCGCGGAAGGTTAAACGTACTCGGGAATATCATGCACAAACCATTCACACAAATTTTCTCGGAATTCGAAGGAAAAGAATATGAAGATGACGACCTGCTGGGCGATGTAAAATACCATCTTGGATATTCCAGTGACGTTACAACCACAACCGACAGGAAGATCCACCTTACCCTGGCGCCAAATCCGTCGCATCTTGAAACAGTAAACCCGGTGGTGGAAGGCATCTGCAGGGCTAAAATTGATGATGCTTATAAAGGCGACAATACGAAGGTTGCACCAATCCTGATTCACGGAGATGCCTCCATCGCGGGGCAGGGGATCATTTATGAAATGGTACAGATGGCCGACCTTGAAGGCTATAAAACCGGCGGGACCATCCACCTGGTGGTTAATAACCAGATTGGCTTTACCACCAACTACCTGGATGGGCGTTCCAGCGTTTACTGCACGGATGTTGCCAAGACCATCCAATCGCCCATTTTCCACGTCAACGCCGATGATGTTGAAGCAGTGGTTTATACAGTTCAGCTTGCCATGGAATTCCGTGCGAAGTTTCAAAAGGATATCTTCATCGATCTTCTTGGATACCGGAAATACGGGCATAACGAAAGTGATGAGCCGCGGTTCACCCAGCCGGTACTTTACAAAATTATTGAACAGCATCCTGATCCCCTGGAGATTTACCTGAAAAAACTGGAGGATGAAAACCTTCTCGCCTCGCTGGATGTCACGCAAATGAAAGCGGAGATCCACACGATACTGGATCACGGATTCGAGACCGCCAAGACCATTATCAAAGGAGACATCACCCCTTTCCTGGGCGAAAAATGGGAAGGATTGCGTAAGGCCGGCCCGGCTGATTTTTTAAATTCACCAGCAACCGGAATTACGGAAGCTGAATTACTTGAAATTGGTCAAAAACTAACCGCATTACCCGAGGGAAAGACCTTTTTTCGCAAGATCATTAAAATGCAGGAAGACCGTAAGGCAATGCTTCAGGAGGGGAAACTCGACTGGGCGATGGGTGAACTGCTGGCCTACGGTTCCCTGGTCAGGGAGGGTCACCCGGTAAGGCTTAGCGGGCAGGACGTTCAGCGTGGCACCTTCAGTCACCGGCACGCCGTGCTGACCGTAGAGGATTCAGAAGAAAAGTTCATTCCGCTTGAACATATATCGCCAGGCCAGGCAAAGTTGAGCATTTACAATTCACTGCTGTCAGAATATGGCGTACTTGGTTTTGAATATGGGTATGCTTTTGCTTCCCCTGAAGGATTGACGCTATGGGAGGCGCAATTCGGCGATTTCAACAACGGGGCACAGATCGTTATTGATCAGTACATAAGCAGTGCCGAGGACAAATGGAAAGTAATGAATGGGGCAGTCCTGCTCCTGCCGCATGGTTATGAGGGCCAGGGGCCGGAACATTCCTCGGCCAGGGTCGAACGATTCCTATCTTTGTGCGGACACCAAAACATGCTGATCGTCAATTGCACCACACCGGCCAACTTCTTTCATGTGCTGCGCCGCCAGATTTACTGGCCATTCCGGAAACCGCTGGTAGTGTTCACCCCCAAAAGCCTGCTTCGTCACCCCCGGTGCGTTTCATCCATTCCTGAATTTACTGCCGGAGGATTCAAGGAGGTCATTGATGACCCCTCTGCTGATCCGGAGAAGATCCGCAGGGTCGTTTTCTGCAGTGGAAAAGTTTATTACGACATACTCGAAGAAAAGGAAAAACTGCAAAAGGATGAGGTAGCTGTAGTCAGACTGGAGCAGCTGTACCCGCTTCCCTTGAACCAGCTCAATGCAGTTATCGCAAAATATGCAAAAACAATTCATTGGGAATGGGTCCAGGAAGAACCTGTGAACATGGGTGCCTGGAAGCACATCTCACTCAATTTCAGCGCTGTTCCGCTTCATCATGTCGCCAGGCCTGCCAGCGGCAGTCCGGCGACCGGTTCATCGC
>CAZPWZ010000265.1:0-4180 GCA_964590675.1 uncultured Draconibacterium sp. | reverse complement strand
TGCCGGGCTATTTTTGCACGCTTCAACCTGCGGATTAATTCTTCGGTTTTACCTGAAAACATTGAACCACAAATCACCTCGATCCATCCCAGGCGGTTCACCGGATTATTTTTTTCAATCTGCATTTAAGGAGGTTAATATTTTGTATTTTTATGGCTGGATTTAATACAAAAGTAAAAATTTCCGGCGTTCAGGAAAAAATAAAATCATGAATAAAGAGCTTATCAAAAACGAGCTGCAATGGCTGCTCGAAGCGATCAATGAGCAATATGATGCCATTCAGCGTTACAATGATAAAATTCCTCATATTGAATTTGATATCCTGATGGAAAATGTGCGGAAATTTTATGAGAACATGCTCTTACTGCAGCGATTGAATGATCCTCTATTCGCCTTTGAGAAGATCATCAAACCCAGGGATATCAGAACCTTTCAGCAGCCGGAAGCAGCCCATGCAGAAAAATTGAAGGAAACTTCAACGCAAGAGAAAAAATTCCAGGTTCCTGTCGTGGAACCCCGGGTACATGAACCAATTGCCAAACCTGTTGTTCCTGAAACCAAACCAATTGCCGAGCAGGTTCCGTCCGTTGCTGAACAACCCGCTCCTTTCAAGCCTGCCGGCCCGGTGCGGCATGAACCTCCCGCAGTTCAAAAGAAATCAGCCAAGGCAATTGAAATAGATCTCTTCGCCGCCGAAGAACCCACCTTCAGCATCAAACTTAAAGATGCCAGGGAAAAAACCTTTGGTCCGAAAATCCCCTCCGAACGGATTGAAAACCTTAAGAGCGCCATCAGCATCAATGAAAAATTTATTTTCATCAATGAACTTTTTGAGGGAAACCTGCGCGAATACAATGAAACGATTGAAACTTTGAATGGCTTTAAAAATCTTGAACAGGCTGCCGATTTTCTTGACCTGATGCGTAAGAAAAATTTCTGGGACACAGGTTCAAATGCATTTAAAAAGCTCAAAGAACTATTGGAGCGGCGATTTTGAATAATCAAATCCTGTGATCATGAGAAGGGCATTAAAAATTGCAGCAGCCATCATTTTGGCCTTTTTACTGGTGCTGATACTGTTCCCCTATTTATTCGGGGACAGGATCAAGGAGGAGGTGAAAAACCTGGCCAACAGGAAACTCAACAGCGAGTTGAATTTCACCGATATGCAGGTTTCATTTTTCCGACATTTTCCCCATCTTTCCCTGACCCTCACCGATTTTGTCCTTAAATCGTCGCCGCCTTTTGATAAGGATACGCTCATCGGCGCCAGGGAGGTTTCGTTTGGCGTGAATGTGAAAAGTCTTTTCGGCAAAACGATCCTGATAACACGCGTGTACCTGGATGAGGCAAGGATCAATATCCTTTACAACGACGCAGGAACGGCCAATTACAATGTTTATGTGCCCGGAGATTCTGCATCTGTTGCCCCCGATACATCCTCTTCAGCGGGAGCTGACCTGAATATTGAACACATCACCTTTAAGAATTGCAGGGTTATCTACGCCGATCCTGCCATTCCGGCAGAGGTTACAGCCCATGGGCTTAATTATTCGGGAACATCAAGGCTTACCGGCGATATTTTTGATCTCGTTTCCAAAGTGACGATCGATTCACTGGATGTGGTTTACAATCATCAAAAATACCTGGATGCCAAGCCACTCACGGCCGAACTGTCAACCAAGGTAAACACGAAGGAGCTCTCCATCAATTTTGAAAAAAATGATCTCAGGATCGAAGATATTCCTCTACAGTTCCATGGGAAATTTAACTTTGAAAAAGAAGGATACCAGCTGAACCTGAACTTTTTATCTGTTATGGAGAAGGAATTTCTCAGTGCACGGTTCAAGCTGAAGCAAAACACCCATCCATGGATTTTTGCCAAAATCAATGCCAGCATCGACCTCGGAAAATGGACCAAAGCCCTGGATGTGAGATCTGCAGAAGTAAGGGGTTTCTATGATCTCAACCTGACTGCTGATGGATACTATATCACCGGGCCCGTAAAGACGGGCATCCGGAATGAGACCGATACGGTAATCCTGAGCATTCCGAAGTTTTCGCTGATGACAAAACTCACGGGCGGATATCTGAAATTCAAATCGCTGCCGCAAGCGCTGAGCAATATGAATTTTTCCCTGAATGCCTCCTGTCCGGACCACGATTATCATCATATCAATCTTCAGGTTGAAAATCTGAAGGCGGAATTCCTGAAAAATAAAATAGCGGGGTATTTCAGGATAGATGCCCTCAGGGATATTCCGGTTGATGCAAGTATCACTGCCGGTTGCAACCTGGCTGAGCTGCGCCAGGTCATCCCGATGGACAGCATCGATTTATCAGGGTTGCTGGATCTGGATGTGAAGGTGAAGGGGAATTATATCCCGGAAAAAAAGATGTTCCCTGTCACCACGGCACGCATCAGCCTGAAGGATGGATCGCTGAAGACGAAATATTATCCGGTGCCGATAGAAAAAATTGAGGTGTTGGCTGAAGTGACAAACAGCACCGGTGCGATGAAGGATCTCAAGGTCAAAATTCAGCCGCTGACCTTCCTGTTCGAAGGAAAGCCATTCACCCTGAAAGCCAGCCTGGAGAATTTTGACGACATGCACTACATGGTTCAGTCGCAGGGGGTGATTGACCTGGGCAGGGTGTACAAGGTTTTTTCACAGGAGGGGCTCGCGCTCGACGGCCACATCGAAACTGACCTATCGCTCAACGGGAGGCAAAGTGATGCCATCGCGGGGCGGTATGAAAAACTCAGGAACCGTGGCACCCTGAACCTGCGGAATATCGCGCTGTCATCAGTGAATTATCCCAGCCCGTTCATCATCAGGACCGGTGATTTCAGGTTTGACCAGGATAAAATCTGGTTCGAAAATTTCCTGGCCACCTATGGCAGATCAGATTTCCGGCTCAGGGGTTTCCTTCAGAACACCATAAGTTATATCCTTTCGCAGGGAAGAACCCTGAAAGGCAAATTCGAAATGAAATCAGGCCTGATCGATGTTGATGAATTCATGGCTTTTGCCCCTGCCGATGAAAATGGCTCTGCCGTAAAAGCAGTTTCAGGGTCCAAACCCGGGGTCGCCGAGAAAACCGGCGTAATCATAATTCCACGTGATCTTGATATCGATTTCGAGGCGGATGTTAAGCGAACATTATTCGAGGGACTTGAGATCATGGATCTCAAGGGAGGGATCGACCTTAAGGAGGGCATCCTGGTGCTCAATGAAGCCAGCTTTAACCTGATCGATTGTAAAGTGGCCATGGATGCCACCTATGGAAGTGTGACCCCTGAAAAGGGATTCTTTGAATTTCATATCAAGGCTGAGAATTTTGATATAAGGCGTGCCTATAATGAAATTGTCATGATCCGCGAAATGGCACCTTCGGCGGGAAAAGCAGAGGGTATCGTGTCGCTCGATTACAAAGTGAAGGGGATGCTCAATGCTGACATGTTCCCGGTATTGCCTTCGCTGGAAGGCGGCGGGGTGTTCTCGATCAAAAAGGTCAAGGTTTATGGCCTGAAACTCTTCAACGATATCAGCAAAGGAACGCAAAAGGAGGGATTGAGCAATCCTGACCTTTCAAAAGTGGACATAAATTCAACGATTGACAATAACACGGTCACACTGGAACAGTTCAAATTCAAGGTAAAGGGTATACGGGTGAAAATTTCGGGAACCACCACTTTCGACAGCAAGCTGAACCTGAAGGTCAAGCTTGGGATAGGCCCCTTTGGAATTATCGGCATTCCGATGAAAATAACCGGGACGATGGAGGACCTGAAGATCAGGTATGGTCGCGGAAAAGACTCAGAAGATATCCCTGATTCGGAATATACAGATGAATTGCCTAAAGAGATGCTCGACCGCATCAAAAACGCAAAGGATGATTCAGACGATGAGGAACCGGAACCCCCGGAATAATCAGTCGCCAGAGTTCCGGATGGTTTTGATCATAAAAAGAACGGGTCAGGGGATGATCAGAAAAGTATCTTTAGCGTTTTCGACCTGATCAAGTATTTCCAGGACCAGTTCAGGCGATTCAGCCGTGACAAGTTTCATCCGCCACGACTTGAAATTGGGAATACCCCTGAAATAGCCGCTGTAAAGTTTGCGTATTTCAAACAAGGTGGCTCGTTCGCCTTTGTAAGGAATTGATGCTTCAAGGT
>CAZPWZ010000264.1:0-4192 GCA_964590675.1 uncultured Draconibacterium sp. | reverse complement strand
GGAAAACCATATTATGTACGCACCGGGTAAAGCTGCCAATGCCGGTGGTGTTGCAACCTCAGGCCTCGAAATGTCACAGAATTCCATGCGTATGTCATGGTCCCGTGAAGAGGTCGACAGCAAACTCCACAATATTATGATCAATATTCACAAAAACTGTGTAAAATACGGCACCGAGCCTGATGGATTCATCAACTACGTTAAAGGCGCCAATATCGGCGGTTTTGTGAAAGTTGCTGACGCCATGATGGCGCAAGGACTTGTTTAGGTGAATTGACCAGTTCATTTTGATTCAAACGGGGGACCAGGAAACTGGGACCCCGTTTTCATTTCAGGGAATACGGATGGTTAACAATTCAGGAACGTTTAGTTTCCCGGTCCGGGTTCAGGACTTTCCGTTATGAGTAAATGAGGTGGTGAAAAGAAAGATATTGAAGAAGGCATAAAAAACAACACCCTGCTGAATCTCCAGCATCGATTCAAAAAGTATGTTTAAAGTAAAGATCAGGAGGAAAACCAGGTACAAAGCCTGTCCCTTGCGAAGGGCATTGGCGGCTGGCAGCAAAAGGGACGCCAGCAATACCAGGAACCCGGCAAGTCCAAGGGTAACGAAGGTCTGTATGAACTGACTGTGTGCATTGAATTTATGCCGGAGCGCAGGAATAAGGTTATTTTCGCGGTAACCCTCAAGCAGGGCATCCTTTACATCCCCGGTTCCGACACCAAATAAAAAATGCTTTTTTATGATACCTGCAGAGGTTGACCAAACAGCCATGCGGTCGGCATTGCTTTCGGCCTTGACGCGGTTTTTAACCGGTGCGGAAACAACCGCACGTTCTGCGCCGGCTACCCGCGAAAAAACCGCGGGAGCAAGGAGGTATGCCATAAAAAAAACAATCAGCACCCCGCCAGAGATGGCCATCCCAAGCCATCCATTTTTTAACCTGATCCACGCATAAAGTGTCGCAGCTATAATGATCAGGACCATGGTCAGCAAACCGGCTTTTGAGACCAGCAGTAAAACCATCACCATCAGTAACAGGATTAATCCACCGATTAACACGGCACCTGACCTGCGCCGATGCCTTTGCTGAAGTAACTGAAGAAATAAAAATCCAATAGCGAAATTGTAATACATTGAAAGATAGCTGGCATGAAAATACCACGACAGTTTCATATAGTAAAACGAACTGCTGATACCATAGGCATATTCATTTACTGCGGCACGGCCAAGCAGGATCAGTGCCCCGGCAACACAACCTGCAACGAAGAACCATGGCACCAGCCTGCTGCGTTCATCAGGAAAGACCGGCCAGGGTGAGGTGGCAAAGACCAGGGGAAAAAGGAACATTGACATTTTTATCTCAAGGTCGAACCAGCCATAAGCAAAGTTTGAAGTATACAACATCCCGGCAAGATAGAGCATGTATAATAAAGCAAAGCTGAAGGTCCATCTGCGATGCTTTTCCTTAAATACAAGCCGGATGTTTTTAACAAAACGCCCGTCAATCAACCAATTCAGGATTAAAATCAGGATAAGTATTGGAACGACCCTGCCAAAAACCGGTAAAAAAAAAGCAATCGCTAACGCTGAAAACCAAAAAATCCGGTCGTGCAGCCGATGCCTTACCGCACTCATCTTTGCCTGATCCTTTTACTCGATACCATGGCAAGCACAACCATAAAGCCAGTGTAGAGCGATGAACTGAGCAGTAATATCAGGCTTGAGGCAACCATGCCGTTTCGTGGAACGAAAATCAGGTTAAGGCCGATATTGAGCAGCACACAAAATACGATGGCGATGATCATATAAAGTGATTTGAAGTTGAGCTCCAGGTAACGCTGTAACAGCAAAGCCAGCTGCCATAAAAATGACGCCAGCAGCACGGGAAGATAAAGAAGCCAGAAATCCATCTCGGGAATATGCAGCAAATCGTCAAATATCATGGATTTAGTCACCATAAAGATGATAAAAACAATGATAAAGATCAACATTTCAAAACTGATAGCCTCTTTGATGGTTTTCCAGGCAGCAAGTTTGTGGTGGGCATTCCACTGATCAGCAATTTTAGACTGGTAAGACATAAAAATGGGAAAACTGGCGAAAGTTATTCCCTTGAATAATAAATCCTTCAGCCCGGAATACATACCGGCATTATGATACCCGAAATGCTCCATGATGATAAACCGGTCGGCAGCCATCATCAGGTGTGAAAAGAAAAGCCACAAGGTGATCCCATAGCCGAATTCGATCACCTTGCCCGAAAAGCGTGAATTCCAGTATACGTGTTTCAGGTCGATGGTAAGTAGTCCCTTCACCCTGATAATGGCACGCAGGATCAATACCCCGGCCAAACCAGCCACAAGTGAGGCGAACAGCAGCATCGAGCTCCTGATTTCAAAAACGAACAGGCCAACCAGCAAAAAAATCATGATCAGCAGCTGATCTGCCCCTTCGAGGATGGCTGTGCGTATCGACCGGTGATAGGCTTCAAGGATAGCCTGGTGAAAGAGAAAAAAATGGGTCAGAAAGGTGAAAAGTGCAACAAGGACCATTTCGATCACCCCCAGGTGAAAATAATAAATCCCTGCCAGAACTACAATCAGGGTTGAAAAAAGGGAGCTGAAAATGGTAAGGTCGAAGAAACGGCTCATCACTAAATTCGTCTCACGGGGCATCCCTCCAAGGAAACGGAGGATACTTACCTGGACCCAGTGAAAGTTAAGGGTGATAACCAGCATGGCCATATAAAAAAGGATGGAGTACCTCCCATATTCAACCGGACCTAAAATCCTGATAGTCAGAATAATAAGTAAAAGATTAACGATTGCTGGAATAAACCGCCCGGCAAGATATTTTAAAACCTCTTTTTTCATTCCGAAGAAAAGCCAGTCATCTTGTGCTTTTTACTTGCTCTGAGGCACATCCCTTAAGAAAAAGGGTTTTGGCCGCAGCACTTTGTCAAAGTTAAAATACTGAATGACCGTGAAATCCTGCCCGTCATTCACCAAAGCGTAAAGTCTGTCGACATCATAAGGCATGGGATTCCCTTCCGGATCAGTCTGTCCGTCGAGGCCTTGCTTATGGTAGGTTTTAATAGTCCTGGTCACGCCCGATGTATCGGTGAGCGTGATGATGATAAATGGCTGTGAGGCGAGAATGGAGTCCTTGCGCGACTTATCCATGTCGTTAAGTAAAGCCTCATAATTAAGGTTCCGGAAGCCGGATAAAAAGTTAAGTACCTTCAGCGTATCATAATCCCGGATCTCCTGGTTATCTGAACTTGAGATCATGGAAAACTTGTTACTCCCGTTATTCCGAAGTTCATAGGAATACTCAGGGGTTCCGGGGACCTCCACCCTCACTGAGGCAATCTCGGGAATATTGGTCCTGAACACATTATAATCCCTCCAGTATTTCTCGATCGGACTGTACCTGGGCGACACAAATCCCCTGAAGCCAGGCTGGAAGGTTATGAATGGTACAGCCGAATGTTCCATAAGCATGAAACAGCCGTCATTGCTTTGTGTTGCACCACCGACGTAATAAACCTTCGTGAGTTTTTCGTGTGGGAACCACCGTATGGCATCGCAAAAATCGATCCGGTAGACATATTGGTAAATTTCAACTTTAACGGCATTCACTGCAAGTTCCTTGACGACGTTATCGTGCGCAGCTTTTGCAACAGGTTGCTGGACTTCAATTTCAAGCATGGTTTTAAGCAACAAATCAATATTATGCCGATGACCTGGATATTTGTCGTTAACAATCCACTTACCCGGAGATAGTTTCGTCAGCTTTACCGTGTTGTTGTTTTTATCCGACATGAAAATCTTGGTGACATTTGACGTATCTTCGACTGCAAAGTCATTAAGCGCACGTTTGAATGTATTGTTCGACTGGGTAAGCCAAAGCACCAGTGCAATCAGCACCAGTACGATCAGGGCGAGGAATATGGATCTGTTTTTTTTCATGGCTGGTTTTTTCGCAGTGGACGTGCATAGGCACGATAACGGAGCCGGTATTTTGCAATCCCGAATATGGAGATCAGTAACACTGGAAGTATGATATTAAACATTTGCCAGAAAAGCCTTTGTTTGGCAACCTTGGCCGTGTCGAGCATCCTGAGTTTCAGCTCGCGCGATCGCACTGAAATCAGTCCGGAATCGTCACATAGATAATTGACAACAT
>CAZPWZ010000263.1:0-4198 GCA_964590675.1 uncultured Draconibacterium sp. | reverse complement strand
CCTGCTCGCAAACTCCAATTGGTTCCAGGATCTGGATGCCGAAGGATTAAGCCAGCTGCCGGTTTTGGTCATCTGGGGAAAAAGAGACCGGACCATCCGGATCAGCAATGGAAAAAAACTTAAAAAAGCAGTACCCTCCATTGAGTTCGAAGTGATCCCCGACGCCCGGCATATGCCCATGGAGACCCATCCGGAGTTGGTGAACAGAATGCTGATCGGATTCCTGAACAGGAATAACAGGTAACTTGCTATTTTTTCCTTGTCCCGGCAATTTCTTTGATCCTGTTTTTTGCATAGTCGCTGTAGGAGACCGTTTGCGGCAGGTCTGCCACAGAGTCCGGTTGCGGTGAGGAATATTTTAAAAATTCCCGGTACCATGGCAATCCTTCATAGGGTTTACGAAGATAATAATCATACTGATAGGCAATTTTAAACCGCAGGGTATTATTTCCAGGGTTCGATTCCAGTGCCTTTTGCAGCAGTACAATTGCCGTGTCGGCATGCCCGGTGGCAGTATTCACGGCAGCAAGTTCAACATAGAGGGTTGAGAGGAACTGCGGGGTTGGCATCAGCAAACGAAATGTCCGGTTCAGGTATACGAGACCGGTATCGACCCCCAGCGACCGGTATTCAGAAACTCCATAATAAAAGCAAACCTCTGCATCGTTGGTATCAGCCAGGAAAGCTTTCCGGAAACAGGGGACGGCGGCATCATAAATTTCCTGTTTATAGTATGACAAACCTAAATATTTCATCGTGAATTTGGAGGAATCACCCAGGTTGACACACTTACTGAACTGGGCTGCCGATGATTTGAAATCAATAAGCAGGTAATAACAATACCCGCTTTGTTTCAGGATGGGTATGTAAGCAGAATCCTGTGCCAGGTAAACCTGGCTCCAGTAAAGGGCCATGGCAATGTTATCTTCCCGGATTAAGACATTGATAAGTTTTCCAGTAACATACTGGTCATAAGGCATAATCCGCAATGCCCTCCGGTAATACCTGATCGCCGAATCGGATAACTTCAATTCGTTGTAACAGTTGCCCAACTGCCGCGTAACATAAAATTGAGTGGAATCTTCCCGGTACAGGGGCGACAGTATTTTGACAGCCTCCCGGTAATCCTCCCCGGCATAATATAAATTAGCAAGCCTGATTTTGAAATATACGTTGTCAGGAACAAGAACTGATATCTTACGGCTGCTGGCAATCGCGTTGTCCTGATCTCCTGCCTGCCGGTAAACCTCCACCAATTCGTTCAAAATCCTGATATTGGTTGTGTCGTACCGAAAGGCCTTCAGCAAAACAGAAATGGCATCCGTGTAATGGAATCCGGCTGCCAGGGCCTGTCCTTTCAATAATAGCAGTTCGGTACGCGTGCTGTCCTGTGAAAGAAGCAATTCAGCCAGGACAATCGCCTGGCTGAATTCGCAGGATTCCATCATGTATTTAATTTGCCGGGTATCATCCTGTTGCTGCGCCCCCGTAATTCCAGGGAACATCAAAATCAGGATGGCAATGCTCAGGATTGGCTTAACCACCATGGTTACTTTTTAGGTTCATCTTTTTTATCCTTGTCGAGTTTGAATTTGATCGGAAGGGTAAACTGAACCCGGACGAACTTTCCCTTTTGTTGTCCGGGATTCCATTTCGGCATCATCGACACAACCCGGAAGGCCTCTTCATCGCAACCTGAGCCAATGCCCCGCATAACCTTGACATTTGTCACAGTACCGTCAGGTTCCACAATAAAGGAAATGTAAACCGTGCCCTGTACCACTTTCTCTTTAGCTGCAGCCGGGTATTGAATGTTTTCAAGGAGGAACTTTATAAGCGCATCCTGACCGCCCATAAATGAGGGTTGTTTCTCAACAACCGTAAAAACCTCCTTTTCTGCAGTCTTCTTTTCCTGCGGCGCCGCAGCATACGTCAGAACATCCAGTAAATCGTAAGCAGTGATAACCCTGTCAGGAGCAAACTGACCGGCGCTGAGGCCTCCGGGATTTGCTTTTCCGCTGAAAGAAAGGGAAGTGAATAATATCAATGAGACAGCCATTGCAGGAAGGGCAAGGAGCACTTTAAGCTTCGCCCATGTTTTTGATTTGGATTTTGTCATCATGGCAATGCGTTTTTTAAGTAATGAAACATTAAAATTATTGGTCAGGTTATTTACCTGAATTCCCATGGTTTCATTCAGGATCATTTGCTGATATTTGGATCGGCTGATGCCGTTCTGCAGAACAGCTTCATCCGCGAGGAATTCATGGATGCTTTTCATTTCGCGGCCGGCCAGCCAGGTAAGCGGATTGAACCATTGCAAAATAGTCGCAAGTTCCAGGATAAACATATCGGCCGTATGATGCTGACGGACATGCACCTGTTCATGTTCAAGAATGGTTCTCAGGCTTCCGGATGGCAATGCCTCTTGATTAATATAGATCAGGTTAAAAAAGGAGAAGGGGGAATAATTGCGGTCGACGAACACCACCCGGTTACCCTCGTGAATTCTAATGCCGAACCGCCTTGTAATTCTTTGAAGCTGATATAGCTGCAACCCGAATCGCACCAAAAAGATAACCACACCGGTGATGTAGACAATGGTGGCCATTTCGATCCACTGCAAATGTTCAAGCAGCGTTTGTTCCAACTTTCCAGGGGTAATCAGTACAGGTTCAAGCAGGATCACCACGGTTGCGGATGGATCCGAAGTTATCCGGTGCAACGGGAACAATGGGATCAGTATCGAGCAAAGCATCATGGAAAGCAGGTAGAAGCGATTGAGCTGGAAAAATGTATCCTTTCGCAGGATAAACCAATAAACCGCATACAGCAACGAAAGGCAGACGGTTGATTTGAACAGATATAAAAACAGCGCATTCATTGTCCCGCCTCCTTGTGTTTCCTGATCTCTTCATCGATGGTTCGCTGGATATCTTCCAGCTCCTTCAACGTCAGCTTCTCTTCAGTGGCAAAAAAGGAGGCCAGGGATTTGTACGAATTGCCAAAATAATTGGTCATGAATCCCCTGAATGAAGACTGGGTATAGGCCTTTTTGCTGATCAAGGGGAAATATTCGTATGTCCGGCCGTAAGCCTTATGCCCCACAAATCCTTTCTGCTCAAGAATGCGGACAATGGTGGAAACCGTATTGTAGGCAGGCCTGGGCTCCGTAAATTTATCAAGGAGGTCATGGATCATCCCCTTTTCCACCTGCCATAGGATCTGCATGACCTCTTCCTCCGCCCGGGTGAGCGTGGAGGGAGGATCGCCGGTATTTTTTTTTGCTGACATAATTCAGAAAGAGTGTATTGTGAAACAATGAAAACTCAGTCTGCAAATATACAACTAAAGTTTTAGTTAGTCAACTAAATCTTTAATTTTGTGGCGATGATTATGGATATTTCACCGGAAAGAACCAGGAATTCATCGAAAGGAAAAAAAGGTTTACTCGTTTACATGGGGGCAATCAAACGGAACACCGATCTTCTCTCCTTCTTTGATCAGGTCATCGACGATGGGCTTGATCAGGGGAACGCCATGTTTTTCATTGAATTCAGCATATTCGAACTCTTTTTCCCCGGCAACATGGATTTCATCGCGTCCCACAGCAAGCGGCGATTGTTTCAACAGGGTGATCATATCGTCCATATGCTTTTTAAAATCAACCAGGGGCCTGAAGGCATCGATGTTGATGGCCATAAAGAAATGGGAAACACCGGTAGGATCTGGTTTACCAGGTCCTCCGACCTGTGTGAGGAAACTGCCGCCGGAAAGGGCTGAGCAAAGTATTTCGACCAGCACGGCCAATCCATAGCCTTTATAACCGGCTGTAATATCCATTCTCCCGAGAGGCAGCAGGGCCCCATGTCCACCGGGTTTGATCAGCGAAGGATCATTGGTCGGCAATCCCTGTTCGTCAATACCCCATCCGATGGGAATATGTTCATGTTTCTTTTCATATACCTGGATTTTCCCGTAAGCCACCGCACTGGTCGCCATATCGAGCAGGAATGGATAGGTTTTATCTGAGGGCGCCGCCATGGCAATAGGATTGGTGCCCAATACAGCTGTACGGCCAAATGTCGGTGCCACCAGTGGCTGGGAATTGGTGAGTGAAATCCCGATCATTCCCTTTCGCATGGCCATCATGGCATAATAGCCTGCAATGCCGTATTGATTGCCTTTCGGTCCCGTG
>CAZPWZ010000262.1:0-4199 GCA_964590675.1 uncultured Draconibacterium sp. | reverse complement strand
GGTCATCAATGGACCGTCTCTGCAGTAGCCGAAATGTATGGTCAGTGTGACGTTGCGTTTTCCAGTCTCCAATACGGCGTTTTTTTTGATTATGGTCCCCCGGGAACAAAAATCTTTTATAAAACAGCAGACGGTGGAATTACTTGGACTGCTGACTCTTTATCGGACAACGACATGATCGGACATATGAGTTCTGTTGGGGGATTTGACGGAGGGTTCGTGATCGCTGCATATAGTCCGACTACTTATAAGACCAATGTGTATTTTACACCCGATTTCTTTTCGAATATTGTTGCACTGGACTCCAATCTCATGGCAACACCGATGGGATTAAGTTTCAGGGATGCCACAACCGGCTGGCTATGCGGCGGAGGACGCGACACCAATGCTGTCTTTAAATATACCGGTATGCTGACTTCAGTTTTCAATGCGGCGAACGCACCTGAGAAGCTTTTAATCATGCCCAACCCTTCTTCGAAAGATGCTCTTTTAAAGATTCCCGCAAACCTTGATTCAAAAGATATTCTGCTTCGTGTTATTGATATGGGCGGCAAGGAACTTGAAGAACAGCATATTTTCTCTTCAACAGGATGGTCAAAACTGACTGCTTCCGGTTATGCGAACGGTGTTTACCTTGTCCAGATTATTACAGGAGATCAAGTCGTTGCCAGCGAACGATGGATTGTTAGTCACTAATACCTCACCCCCCCCCGGCTCCCTCTCCGACACGGAGAGGGGGTAATTGGGGAGAATTCCATAGTAGCAACCCACAAACTACAAACCCATTCCCGCTAAACAGAAACTCATGCATCGGTAATGCCCTATCCATCTTAAGTTCGTATTAGTTCTAAATTTTCTGACAATGACCATCAACGCCATGATAACAGAAGATGATCTGCTGAGCATGGCCATGCTGCATGATCTGCTCGAAGACAATTTCCCCGATGTACATATCATCGCCATGGCGGAAACAGTGCAGGATTCGATAGCATTTCTTAAAGATCACAAAATAGATCTGCTTTTTCTGGATATTGAGTTGCCCGACGGAAATGGGTTCGATATCCTGCGTTCACTTAAAAATTTCGATTTTAATGTAATTTTAACGACCTCCTATAATAAATATGCGGAAGAACCTGGTTCCCTGGATATCCTGTATTCAATCGTAAAACCCTTGACCCGCCAGAGTCTTGACAAGGCTATGAATAAATTGCAGGAGAGTGACAAAAGTTAGAAGTAATGCATATCTCTTTAGCAGATAATTCTCCACCGTTTGCGGCAGGATTAACGGGCAAAAATTCAAATTCCGGTGGGATCGAAGAATCCTCATGGCTTGGGGCGGGGAGCTTCATTGGATTAAAATAGAACTGCTGGCTCCAGGATTTGAGCCATATCGTTCCGTGGTGAGTTTACCAGGCTGGAAACCGGGTATGCCTCCATCAATTCAGAAGGAAAGGGTTTCAACAAACCGACCAGTGATGGATCTGGCTGTTGTGAGATCCAATGCTGTTCATCCTGCCGGTGAAGGATTACCGGCAACCGGTCGTGGATATTCTTCATCAGCTCATTGGGTGAGGTGGTGATGATTGTGAATGAATGAATGGTCTCCCCATCACTGGTCACCCATTTATCCCAGAGTCCGGCAAAACAGAATGGTTCCAGGGTTTTAAGCCGGATATTAAACGGGATCTTCTCCTTGTCGTGCCGCCATTCAAAGAAACTTGTTGCAGGAACCAGGCATCTCCGGTTTTTAAATGCATTCCGGAATGATGGTTTCTCCGTTATTGTCTCTCCGCGGGCATTGATGAGCTTACTTCCGATGGAAATATCTTTGGCCCAGGAAGGGATAAGGCCCCAACGGAAGAACTGCATCTCTCCGGGATGATCATTTGCGATAACAGCCAGGTTTTGAGTAGGGGCACAGTTATACCGTGCCTTGTAAATGGCTGTGCGCACCCGGATCCCGAACCGTTCGAGGATCTCCGCATCTTCTGCGACAAATGAAAATCGTCCGCACATCCTTCGGGAATTTATGGATAAAATTACAAATAAAACGAAAGGAAAAGATTGGGCAAAGGAATGAAAATCCAATCTCAGATAGTTGTAATTTTAACTATTAAAATTCAACAGGAAAGATGAAGCATTTTACAAGATTTGAAATTAAAACAAGGGATTTTTAACGCTGAAAAATGCTGCTCAATCTTTTCCGGCAATAACGATGACAATTTCACCCTTCACCACTTTCTTTTCAAAGTAGGTGATGAGTTCACGGAGGGAACCGCGCACATTCTCTTCGTAGATCTTGGTGAGCTCGCGCGAGACGCAGGCATACCGGTCCTCTCCAAAATATTCGGCAAATTGTGCCAATGCTTTCACCAGGCGATGCGGCGATTCGTAAAACACCATGGTCCGCTCTTCTCCGGCGAGGGATGTAAGGCGTGTATGACGACCTTTTTTATGCGGCAGGAATCCTTCGAAAATAAAGTGATCGGATGCAATACCTGAATTGACCAGCGCCGGGACAAATGCTGTTGGTCCGGGAAGGCATTCAACGCTCAGACCGGCCTGGATGCAAGCCCTCACCAGCATATAGCCCGGATCGGAGATGGCTGGTGTTCCGGCATCACTTACGAGCGCACAAGAAGCACCCTCACCAAGACGGGCCAGAATGTTTTCAATGGTTTTATGCTCATTGAACAGGTGGTGTGGCACCAGCTTTTTTTCAATACCGTAATGTTTAAGCAGGTGCCCGGTCGTGCGGGTATCTTCGGCCAGGATAAAATCAACCTCCTTCAGTATCCTTAATGCACGCAGGGTGATATCCTCGAGGTTCCCGATGGGGGTGGGTACGACGTATAATTGTGCTGGAGCCCTCATGATAATATTCCGGTCTTAGGCATTCATCACCAGTTTAAAACCCACGCCATGCACATTCAGCAGCTCCACGTTCGGGTCTTCCTTCAGGTATTTGCGAAGCTTTACGATATAAACGTCCATGCTGCGGGCATTGAAATAACTGTCGTCATTCCAGATTTCGTTGAGTGCTGTGGAGCGGTCGAGCACCTCATTGGCATGGGTACACAATAACCGGAGCAATCCGGCCTCCTTCGATGTAAGTTTCTGTTCCTTGTTCCGGCTGATCAGTGTTTGCCTGTTGTAATCAAAGGTGTATTTGCCGAGGGTAAAAACGCTGTCGCTGGTCATGGTTTTAGCCGGTTCATCGGTCCGCCGCAGGATGGCATGAAGCCTGAGCAGCAGCTCTTCCATGCTGAAGGGCTTGGTAATGTAATCGTCGGCGCCGATCTCAAATCCTTTCAGCTTGTCTTCCTGCAGGGTTTTGGCAGTAAGAAAAAGGATCGGTATTTTCTTGTCGACGGCCCTTATCTCGGCAGCAACGGCAAAACCATCCTTCACCGGCATCATGATGTCGAGAATGCAGAAGTCAAATT
Organism: uncultured Draconibacterium sp.; assembly: GCA_964590675.1. Taxonomy (GTDB): domain Bacteria; phylum Bacteroidota; class Bacteroidia; order Bacteroidales; family FEN-979; genus CAIVAT01. Next base: position 753 of record CAZPWZ010000262.1, on the reverse strand, counting down.
CTTTCCTGTTGAATACGTCAATAGCCTCCTGTCCGTTTACACACAACGTGGTTGCATAGCCTTTGGCATCCAGGTAATTCTTCAGGATATTTCCCAGGTTACGGTCATCCTCAGCCAGCAGTAATCGGGTTTGCATTTTATCCATCAGTGTTTTCTTGTTTAAACGGGAAAAATTGGATTTTATTCTTTGATCGTAAATGGCAGGAACACCCTGAATTTGCTGCCTTTGTTTACTTCACTTTCAAGGCTGATCTTCCCATGATGCTCTTCAACGATGGCCTTTACATAATTGAGACCCAGCCCGAAGCCGCGTACCTCATGTATGTTGCCGGTTGGAACGCGGTACAGCTTTTCGAATATTTTTTTTTGTTCATTCTTCCCGATTCCGATGCCATTGTCTTCAATGGTCATCACGATGCCGTTGCCTGCATTTTCCGTGATGATGCGGATCAACGGTTTTTTCGGAGAATATTTATTGGCATTGTCGAGGAGGTTATACACCAGGTTTGTCACATGTACCCTGTCGCCTTCAATCTGTGATTTGGTAGCCTTGAACCTTCGCTTGATTTCGCCGTCCTTGATCTCTACCTGGATGCGCAGGTTCTTGATCACATCGGTAATGATCTCGTGCAGGTCGATCTTTTCCTTGTTCATCTTTAGTTGCCCCTTGTCGATCACCGCGGTCTGGAGAATCTTTTCGGCCATGCCCGCCAATCTTTTATTCTCTTCGCTGATCATGGTGATGTAATTGTC
>CAZPWZ010000261.1:0-4213 GCA_964590675.1 uncultured Draconibacterium sp. | reverse complement strand
CTTATAATCGCCCTGCCCGATCAGTGCTTTTGCCTGTGACCGATGGACAGGCATATTCAGGCTTTCGGTAACCGGGTGAAAAAATCCTGATGAATCGAGGCTGGCTAGCAATTTAGCCGAAAAAGGGCTATGTGATTCATCGACAAAAAGGATCTGTGTTCTGGAATTCTGGCTTTTCAGCGCGTTTTCCTGGGCCAGGGTGACTACGAAAATCAGCAGGACAGGCATCAGGAAGAGGATGATCAAACCCGGGAAGTCCCTTAAGAGCAAAAGGAATTCTTTCTTCAGGATAAACCACAATTTTTGCATGGGGCAAAAATAGCAAGATTTATCCATTCTTTTTGGCCTCGACCAGGCAGATTGGGGCAATGGTAGAAACGATACGGTTAACGGTGAATCCAGCGTTTTTGAGCAGGACTTTGAATTCGGCGGCGGTGCGCTCTTTCCCGCCATCCATGGAAGCCATCATCTGGATATCCAGTAATTTGGACAGCGACGGTTCATTGCCTGCCGGCACAACCATCTCGATTATCAGTAAAACGCTTTTGGGTCCAATGGACTGATGGATGTTTTTTAACAGCTCAACAGCTTTTTCATCGCGCCAGTTATGGATAATGTGCTTGAGGATGTAGAGATCGGCCGGACCCGGGATTGATCCGAAAAAATCACCCGGCACAATCGTAGTTCGGTCGGTGACATGGTGTTCAAGCAGCATTGCCGGTGCTTTCTCCAATGCTTTTGGTGTGTCAAAGAGAATGACCCGGCAACCGGTGTTGGGATGGAGGATATTGGCCAGGAGAAATCCTTCACCTCCGCCGATATCTGCGATCACACCAAATTTTGAAAAGTCATAAGTATTCAGGATGGGGATCAGTCCGAGGTCTGAAAGGTCAGACATCGATTTATCAAATAGCGAGTTTTCATCCGGCTGGTCCTGAAGGTAGTCATAAATTGCCTTGCCGTACTTGTCTGTAAAAGCGTCTTTGCCTGTTCTGACAGCATATTCCAGGTTGCTCATCAGGTTCCAGTTAACCGGTCCGAGATGATGCAGGATCATGTGGCGCAACGATCCGGGTTCATCAAGCAGCCCCATGGCCATTCCATTGAGGGCGAAACGGCCGTCGCTGGTTTGTTTAAAGATCCCCTGGCTGGAGAGTGCCCGCATGATGCGCGAAACGTTTGGTGGATCGGCATTGATCCGGGAGGCAATTTCATCTGCAGTGAGGGGTGCCTTCTTCAGGAGGGTTGCGATGTCGAGTTTGGCAGCGACATAAAGGGAGGGGAGCAGCCAGAAATATTGGAACTGTTCGTAAAGAACGACATTGCCAGGAAATGTCCGGCGGTTAAGCCGGATCAGAAAGGTGCGGAATCCATTGATGGCCTTGATGAGCCAGGCGGGAGGAAGGATCATGCCATTACTTCTTCGTTCTGGTGAAGCGGAAGTTTTTTTAATTCAAGTTCATATCCTTCCAGATCCTTGATCAGGTTCTTCTTTTTATCCAGCATGTTGGTTTTCACTTGCGAAAACAGTTCTTTGTAGTATTGAATCCCCTTGTCAAGGTTATCCCGGAAATTATAGAAATACTCCTGTTGTTTTTCTGTCCAGGGAACAGATGTCTCATTCATTTTTTTCCTGAGATAATCAATATAGATGGTCAATTCCTTAATGAACATGTTAGGCCTGTCTTTGCGTTTGATGACATTGATTTTGCCGTAGATATGATCAACCATTTCCTTGAGTGTCATCACCTCGGAAAAATAGGCCATGTTAGGGCCCGGGCATACTGAAACACCTGGTTTTTCAACTCTCGTATCCAGGTTATTCACCAAAAGGGCTGAGGTGCCTAAGCCTACGCAGATACAGGATTTATCAACGACTTTACTGTATTCGGTCTGAAATTCATCTTCAGTGAGACCACTGGATTTTAATTCCTCAATTTTCAGTTTCTGATATTTTCTGGATGCAGTGCAGAGTGTAGGCTCTCCGAATTCATTGCTGAGGGCGGCATATTTTTTAGGACAGGGATTCCCTGGCGTATTCTGCTGGATATAGGCCTCTTTTTCTTTGTCTTTGGTATTGCCTTTCAGGTTATTGAAAGGCACGCCCAGCGGGCTGATATCGCTGACAAAAAGATCTTCTTCCCTGGCGTTGCAAAGCAGATCCAGGGTTTGTTCATCTACGTTGACCACTTCGGGAACCAACAGGAAGGGGGTTCCCCAACCAACGGAATCAATCTGGTACTGATCAGTCAGGAACTGGTGTTCTTCAGCTGTGCCAACGCCGCCTTGCGCGGTAATTTTAATTTCCGGCGCTTTTTCGGGGCAAGGGCGGTTTTTTGCTTTCAGGGCAACCTTGAGCAATTCAAAAGTCTGGTTGATCAGGTCTACACGATTGCGGTTGATCTCTTCGAGAACGGGTCCAAGCAGGAAACCGTTGGTCGGGAAAGCATGTCCTCCGCAGTTCAGGCCTGATTCAATGCGGTATTCAGAAACCCACAGTCCTTTTTTCGCGAGGTATTTTCCCTGGATGAGCGCCGACCGGTGGTCGCTCACTTTAAGGGTGATTTTTTTCTTTAATCTGAAATCCTTATCCGGGTAGAATTCATCAAACGTCTCGAGGTAATTGTACAGGCGGGGACTCATCCCGGCCGACAATACAACGGATGATGTAAGGTCGCTGTTCACGAATCCGCGCAAGGCAGCATGGCCGTCATTGTATTCGATAGGAAGCTTTACATGATCCCTGTAGTTTTCCTTATCCACTTTGGTCATGATATTCACATCGATGCTCCCCATGGAGAGGTTCTCATGGATCCACTCCTTTACATCGAGGTTGTCCCAGTCCTGCCTGAGTTGTTCGAATTTCTGTTTTAATGCCGACGAATCGTGCAGCATGTCAATATACTTTGAAAATTCGCTGCTTTTCTGATCGTATGTGGCCTTGAGCTCTTCAAATTTATCACGGGCAATTTTATCGACCATGTTAAGGTAGGCGGTAATCCGCTTTGCCCTGAAATCATCGATTTTTTCCGAAATTTCCTGGAATGGCAGATCAAATTTTTTGCTGTAAAACTCTCTGAGTTTTTCCATTAACATGTCATCCAACAATGAAATCACGGATGAAATTCCCAGATGAGCAACCTTTACAGGTGTATCAATGGAATATCCAATCCCAAGTACAGGGATATGGAATGAATGCGGGTTGGTTTTATTCATTGTTAGGGCTAAGGAAATGCAAAGATACGGATTATTATCTAGAATTGTATCCGCCATGTCCCCATCGGAAAAAATCCCATGGTAAAGAAATCCCTGATCTCACCGGTTTTAGGATTGATGCGCTGAAGCGAAATATTTGTAAAACTTGTCCGGTACTGCAAATCAACAAAAAACTCGATGTTATATCCCGGTAGGTTTCTCCGGATCCCGAATCTGAAAGCTATCCTCTTGTATTCGGGGAACCTGGGATTGAATGCCTGGGACCAGTCGTAAACCGGCTCAGCGGAAGCGACGGTGGCATTCACATCGTATGGAATGTAAGGACTTCCCCCGGCCCACGTTGCCCGCAAGCCGAATGACATCACGCCCCATTTGCGTTTTCCCATGATGAATTCGTAGCCCCCGGCCGCATTGAGGGCATAATTCACATTGAAGGCCGAATTTCGGGGGACTTTTTCGTAACCTTCATAGGTAGAATTAAATACTGAGGCGGTGAAGAGGAAATAGTAGTTCTTTTGAAGGAATCGCTCGAAGGTGAACTCCACACCGTAATTTTTTCCTGTGCCTTGATTGACAAGGCTGTCGGCATACCGGCGATCGATGAAAAATTCATGTCCCTGGTTGCTTAGGGCATATTGTGGTATGGAGGATTTTACCGGGATATCGTAGAGGTATTGGTAATAGACTTCCGTTTTGAACCGAAGGTACTGGTTGATCAGGTAATTGTAACCAAGTGCAACTTGTCCGCTTCGCGTAAACCCGAGATCAAGATTGGGTTGAAGCACTGCTCCGCCGGGCTGGTGAGAAAGGATGAAATAGATCACGCGCGGCTGCATCTGGCTATACAGACCTGCCCCGAAATTAATGGAATGCTTCCCGGTGATGTTCCAGTCGAAACCGACCCTGGGTTCAGCAGCCCAGGAGTTGTTCAGTGTGAGCCAGGATCCGTAAATTCCCACCGTGGATGAGAATTTCCCGCTGAAAATGTGATGCCATT
>CAZPWZ010000260.1:0-4215 GCA_964590675.1 uncultured Draconibacterium sp. | reverse complement strand
AAGAAAAACGGGCAAAAGAGTTGATCATTGCCAATAAAGAACTTGCCTTTCAAAACAGGGAAAAAGAAAAAAGGGCAGACGAGTTATTCATCGCCAACAAAGAACTTGCTTTTCAAAACGAGGAGAAAGAAAAACGGGCAGCAGAATTAATCATTGCCAACAGGGAACTTATCAATCAAAATGTTGTGAAAGAAAAACGGGCGGCAGAATTAATTGTAGCCAACAAAGAACTTGCTTTTCAAAATGAAGAAAAAGAAAAACGGGCTGCAGAGTTGATCGTTGCCAACAAAGAACTCATTTTTCAAAATCAAGAGAAAGAAAAACGGGCGGCAGAGCTGATCATTGCCGACATAGAACTTGATTTTCAGAATGAAGAAAAAGAAAAACGGGAAGCCGCGAATAAGGAACTCGAAGCATTCAGCTATTCAGTTTCGCACGATCTGCGCGCACCGCTCAGGCATATAGGTGGGTTTGTTGATTTACTGATTAAAAATAATGCATCTCAATTAGATGAGAAAGGATTAAGATATCTGAACACCATTGCAGAGTCATCCCGCGAAATGGGGAGCCTCATCGATGCTTTGCTGACATTTTCAAGGATAAGCAGAACCGAAATACAACAGATTAAAATTAATTCAAAAGCCCTGGTTACCAAGGTATTTAAAACTTTCAGCGATGAATTGGAGGGTAGAAATGTTGAAATTCTAATATCTGATCTTCCTGATATATTGGGTGACGAAAGTATGATCAACCAGGTTTGGGTCAATCTTGTATCAAACGCATTGAAATATTCCCGGAACAAAGAAAAAGCTGTGATAGAAATCGCCGGTAGGATTGAAAATGATAAAACAATATTCTTTATCAGAGATAACGGCGCCGGCTTTGACATGAAGTATGCCGATAAGCTATTCGGTGTATTCCAGCGGCTGCATAAAGCCAGGGATTTTGACGGGATCGGGATTGGGCTTGCCAATGTGAACAGAATCGTTACGCGACATGGTGGACAATGCTGGGCAGAAGGTGAAGTAGATAAGGGTGCCACGATTTTCTTTAGCATACCTTCCAATTAACCAAATATTAAAAGAATAAAATCATGTATGCCGAGATAAAAAGAATCCTTATTGTGGATGACAGTCCTAAAGATGTTGAACTAGCCATCGCAGCCCTTTCCGAAAACAACCTTGCCAACGAAGTAGTTGTGGCAGAAGATGGGGAAGAGGCCCTGGATTATCTGTATAAACGTGGCAAATTTGTTAACGAAATCGGACTTCCCGCAGTTATTTTACTGGATATAAAAATGCCAAAGATGAATGGAATAGAGGTACTTAAACACATCCGCTCCTCTCCCGCTTTTATGTATATACCGGTAATTATGGTTACATCATCCCGGGAGGAAAGAGATCTGATAGAGAGTTATAAATTGGGCGCCAATTCGTATGTAGTCAAACCTGTTGATATTGTGCAGTTTATTGAAGCGATTAAAAATCTTGGCCATTACTGGGCTGTCATTAATCAACCACCACCAATACCGCGTATTTAATCCGGCATTTTTAACATTATTGAGCTTTTCAACCATGAACAAGAAAGTAAGAATACTGCATCTTGAAGATTCTGATAAAGACTCTGAATTAATACATTCAATGATTGAAAGCAGTGAAATCGCAAACGAATATTTTTTAACCGACAACAAAAAAGATTATCTGGATTTTCTGGAAAAAGAAAATATCGACCTTATATTATCTGATTACAACCTGCCTGATTATAATGGAAATGAAGCCTTGAAGATTGCAAGGGAAAAATATGCAACTATTCCATTCATATTCGTCTCAGGAACCATGGGTGAAGATGTGGCTATTAACGCGATGTTAAATGGGGCGACGGACTACGTGCTTAAAAACAGACTTGAGCGGTTGGTTCCAGCAATTAAAAGAGCCCTGCATGAATTTGAACTGGAAAGCAGCCGTAAGCAGGCTGAGAAAAATCTTATTGAAAAAAACGAATTGATCGAAGCTCAAAACGTACGGTATGTTCAAATAAATAAGGAACTAGCCTTTCAAATCGAAGAAAAAGAAAAACAGGCTTTAGAACTTATTCAGGCAAGGGAAAAAGCAGAAGAGAGCGATGCCCTGAAATCGGCATTTCTGCATAATCTGTCGCATGAAATCCGCACACCCATGAACCAGATCCTGGGTTTTGCAAATTTCCTCAAGGAACCAGGACTTTCTGAAAGTGACCGCGATGATTACATTGGCATCATCAATAGCCAATCCCATCAACTTTTACATATTATTACAGATATCGTTGAAATTTCAAAAATCACTACCGGCCAGGTGGATTTAAAACTGTGCACCTTCAATCTGGCAGAAATGATGGATGAACTGTTAATATTAAACAAAACCAAAGCTGAACATCGGAATCTGAAGTTAAGTTTATCAAAAAAAATAACCGATGAAGATTCCATTATCCAGGGAGATCAAATAAAATTAAAGGAGGTTTTCAGTCATCTGATCGAAAATGCCATCAAATTTACAGATGAAGGGAGTATCGATATTGAATACAAAAGGGCCGGAGACCGGCTAATCATTACCGTAAAAGACACCGGAATTGGGATCAATGCACAGGAAAAACAGGCTATTTTCGACCAATTCCGCCAGGTCGAGATCTCGATGGCACGAAAATATGGCGGTATGGGACTAGGGCTCTCTATTTCAAATGCTTATATCCGGATGATGTCCGGAATTATAAGAGTGGAATCAGTACCCGGGAAGGGAAGTGCCTTTTTTGTTGAGATACCCTATATACCTGCTATACAAGCCGCTGCCAGCCCCATGATAGTTTTACATCTCCCTGTTATCTCCCGCCCCGATTGGCATGATAAAACACTTCTTATTGCAGAAGATGAAGAGTCGAATGTGCAATTTCTCATGGCGGTGTTGCGTTCAACAGGCATCCGGCTCCTCTTTGCAGTTAATGGGCTGGAAGCTGTCGAACAATGTAGGTCACACCCGGAAATTGCCGTTGTCCTGATGGACATAAAAATGCCAAGGATGGACGGCCTGGAAGCAACAAAGATCATTAAATCATTCTGTAACGAGCTGCCGGTCATTGCAACTACAGCATTTGCCATGGCAAGCGAGAAAGAGTACATCCTCCAAGCCGGATGCGATGATTATCTCCCTAAACCAATTAAACGGGAGGATTTGATCGCTAAAATTCAGAAATACATTGGAGGCAAATCCAGTCCGACCTCCATGATCGAAAAATCACCTGGACTTTTCCCATCCCAACCTGGTTCCACCCTCAGTTCATAGGTTCATCAAACTCTTCACACCAGTACAAGTGTGAATGATGTAACTTATTCCTAAAATAATGTAACGGGCAACAAAATGTTGAAGCCTACCTTTGTTATTGAAATACCAAACTCACCATTTAAAATGTAACCAATGAAAAGAACAGTTTTAAACCTGGCCATTGCGGCATTCATGGCAGGCACTATGATTACAAGTTGCCAGTCGTCGGCTGATAAAGTCGAAAACGCCCAGGACAAAGTAGAGGCTGCCGAGGAGAATGTAGAAGTTGCCCGGCAGGAACTGGACCAGGCGCTGCGGGATTCCATTCAGCAGTTCAGACTGGAATCGGAAAAGGAATTAATCGCCAATGAAAAAATCATCGCCGATTTCAAAGTTAAGATCGCAAGGGACCGGCTGGAAAACAGGGCCGAATATGAAAGAAACCTGGCCGCGTTGGAACAGAAAAACAGGGAAATGAGACGAGACCTGGAAGAATTCAATGAGGTGCAGCGGGATAAATGGGATTCGTTCAGGTTCAAATTAAAACAGGATATGGACGAACACGCAAAAGCCATCAGGGATTTTTGGAGAGGAAAAAAGTAATTCAATCAATCAATCAATCAATCAATCAGTCAGTCAATCAATCAGTCAATCTAAAAACAAAAGGTCATGGGAAGTTTACTTTACATCATCGCGGTAATCCTGCTCATCGGGTGGGCAGTTGGATTCTTTGCATACAGTGCCGGGGGCATCATACACGTCCTTCTTGTAATTGCTGTCATTGCAGTCATCATAAGGGTTATTCAGGGCAGAAGAATATGATTGAGCCGTGTCGGATACTAAATTAATACTGCCATTCTACGCAAAGTCATCGATATTTTTTGTCGGCATTGTGCACGCGAATTACGCGTACCAACCTTTGGCC
>CAZPWZ010000259.1:2355-4226 GCA_964590675.1 uncultured Draconibacterium sp. | reverse complement strand
AACGGGCCGACTTCAGCCGGGGGTTATTGCCGATCATCCCGATGGCCTGGAGTGTTGCCTGCGAATCAAGGGTCTTCCGCTCTGTATTGTGCGCATTGATCTGTTCGGCTACTTTTTTTGCCTCCTCCAGGTTCCTGGTAATGAGCAACCGCACCGAATTCTTCCCGCTTTCGATCCGCCCTGCCGCATTGATCCTGGGCCCGATCATAAAAACAAGGTCGGTAATGGTCAGCTCCCGGCTGAAAACACAACCACCCATGCCATCATCATTTTTCATCATGGCCGAATAACGGAGCAATGCCTCCAGCCCCGGGCGCGGGTGCGCATTGATCAGCTTCAGCCCGAAATGCGCCAGGATGCGGTTTTCACCCGTGATGTCCACAATATCGGAAGCAATGCTGATCACCACCAGGTCGAGATACTGGATCAGGTTGTCAAAGGGGATGCTGTTCACCTGTGCATAGGCCTGGATCAGTTTGAAGCCGATGCCGCATCCCGATAACTCCTTGTAGGGATAGGGACAGTCGGGCTGCTTCGGATCGAGGATCGCTGCGGCCGCAGGAATTTCAGCTCCGGGGCGGTGATGATCGCAGATAATAAAATCAATTCCCTTTGAAGTGGCATAGGCGATCTTTTCAACTGCCTTGATCCCGCAGTCAAGGGCAATGATCAGCTTCACACCGGTCTCCGCTGCAAAGTCAATCCCCTTGACGGAGATGCCATAACCCTCGTCATACCGGTCGGGTATGTAATAATCGATCTCCTGGTGAAAACTGTTCAGAAAAGTAAAGACCAGCGCCACCGCAGATGTTCCGTCAACATCGTAATCCCCGTAAACCAGGATGGGCTCCCTGTTTTCAATGGCTTTGCTGATACGTGCAATGGCTTTGTCCATGTCCTTCATCAGGAATGGATCATACAGGTCGTCAAGGGTGGGCCGAAAGAAGGTCTTGGCCTCGCTGAGGGTGGTTACGCCACGCTGAATCAAGAGGTTGGCCAATGAAGTATCAATGGACAGCACATTCGACAGCTCCCTGACTTTTTCAGGATCCCCCTGCGGCTTAACAACCCAACACTTGTCCATCGTACTTTTCTTATTGCTAAAATACGAAATTTTTACGATCAGATGCCATTTTTTTCAAATATTTACCCGTGTAAATTTAAGTTGGTAACCAGATGACTTGTCCCGTGTCCCGCGTCCCGTGTCCCGCATACTGCATCCCGTATCCCGTGTCCCTTAAAACTCCGCATTCTTCGGTGTCCTCGGAAATGGAATGACATCCCTTATATTCGACATCCCCGTCACAAACAGTATAAGGCGCTCGAAACCAAGGCCAAACCCTGAATGGGGCGCCGTTCCGAATTTCCGGGTTTCGAGGTACCACCACACATCCTTTTCAGGGATATTCATCTCGTGAATCCGTTTCAGCAAGGCCTCCAGGTTTTCTTCACGCTGGCTCCCGCCGATGATCTCGCCGATCTTCGGGAAAAGGACATCCATGGCACGCACGGTGCGGTCATCATCGTTCATCTTCATGTAAAACGCCTTGATCTCCTTTGGGTAACCGGTCAGGATAACCGGTTTGCCGAAATGCTTTTCAACGAGGTAGCGTTCATGTTCCGCCTGCAGGTCGGTTCCCCAGTCAACCGGAAATTCCCAGGCCTGGCCCGATGCCTTCAGAATTTCAATGGCTTCGGTGTAGGATAGTCTTTCAAATTTGTCGCTGATCACAAGCTTCAGCCTGTCGATCAGTTCGTTGTCATACATTTTATTAAGAAACTCGAGATCATCATAACAATGATCCAGGGCATACTGCATGAGGTATTTCAGGAAATCCTCGGCCAGGTCCATGTTGTCGGTAATGTCGTAA
>CAZPWZ010000259.1:0-2345 GCA_964590675.1 uncultured Draconibacterium sp. | reverse complement strand
ATCATCCAGAACTCTGCCAGGTGGCGCGGGGTATTTGAATTCTCAGCCCGGAAGGTGGGCCCGAAGGTATAAACCAGCGACAGTGCAAGGGCGCCAAGTTCACCCTCAAGCTGTCCGCTGACCGTGAGCTTGGTCTCTTTTCCAAAGAAATCCTGGGAATAATCCACATGACCGTCGGGCAGGAGCGGCGGATGAATATCATCCAGCGTGGTCACCCGGAACATCGCCCCGGCACCCTCTGCATCCGAACCGGTAATGATCGGGGCATGGAGGTAAAAGAATCCATGGTCATTGTAATATTTATGAATTGCATAAGCCATGGCATGGCGTATGCGCAGAACCGCGCCGAAGGTATTGGTACGCGGCCGGAGATGGGCGATTTCGCGTAGGAATTCCAGTCCGTGACCCTTCTTATGCAGGGGATAGGTTTCAGGATCGGCCGTCCCGTAAACTTCGATATCCCTTGCCTGGATCTCAACATGCTGTCCCTGCCCCATCGATTCAACGAGGATCCCCTTCACGGCGATGCAGCTGCCTGTGGTGACAAGTTTCAAAACCTCCTCCGGGAAACTGGCCACCTCGGCCACTACCTGGATGTGATGGATCACCGAACCATCGTTGAGCGCGATGAAATTAATGTTCTTATTTCCCCGCTTTGTCCTCACCCATCCCTTGACCAATACTTCACTTCCGTATTCCTTTGATTTGAGTAAATCGACGATCTTATTCCTTCTGGTATGTTCCATTGACTTTTTTATTGAGTCCGCAAATTTACTGAAATGTCAGGAATTATACTGCATCTGTAAACGATTGCTTTTAATTGCAAACTCCAACGCCCGAAGTATAAATCAGCTGAGGTATAAAACCAATCATGCAGGAACCGTCCGGAAAGCAAATTGCCTGGTCCATTTATGAGGATCGCTGCGGCTCTCGCTTCGCTGGGAAAGCGAGCTTGTCGGACGAAAACGATCTGACAGCGAAATATTTTCGACAGGCGATGGCGATTTGAAGGGCGATGGCGATTTAACAGCTTAACCTGGTTCGTAAAGAAGCCGTAACTTTATGCCTCACACAGCGTCAAAGAGTCTCCTAAATTTATCAACATATGCACCACGCACAAAACGAGAACATGCCCCGTTGGGCCAAAAGAGTCGATGATTACGGAATACGCCGCTGGTCCAAGGACAAGCCTGCCAGGCGGAACGGCGAATACATCGGAAATATCATTTTCAACCTGATCTTCCTGTGGATAGTGAATCAAATCCCCGACTGGAACCTGGGCTTTATCCGTGACAATTACAATGTCGTTTTATGGATCCTGAATGTGAACATCCTGGTACAGATCGGTGGGAATGCACTGATGCTGGCGCTTGACATGCCATTCATCCGTTACCTTGCGCGGATCATTACCGAATCGGCCAGTTTCGTGACACAGATGGTCCTTTTTTATATCTACCCCTTTGATTTCAGCCATTTTCACGGGCTCTTCTGGCTCGACTGGTTCCTTCCCATTGCCCTGATCATCGGTATGGTTGTTTCGGCTATTAAAGTCATTGCAAATCTCTGGAAATTGATTTTCTGGCGAAGCTGAATTCCGTACCTTTGCCATCCATGACGTCTACCCTTGATATTATTCCCCCCGGAGAATGGCTGCCTTGCATGGCCGGACCGATGGTAATTGCAGGACCATGCAGTGCGGAATCCGAGGAACAGGTGATGGAAACGGCCATCGGGCTTGCAGGAATCCAGCAGGTGAAGGTTTTTCGTGCCGGCATCTGGAAACCCCGCACGCGTCCTGGTGCTTTTGAAGGCATTGGCACCCCGGGGCTGAAATGGCTTCAGCGCGTAAAAAAGGAGACCGGGCTGCTTGTGACCATCGAAGTTGCCAACCCGCGGCATGTGGAGGAGGCCCTCGATCATGGCATCGACATCCTCTGGATAGGCGCCCGCACCGTGGTCAATCCGTTTGCCGTCCAGGAAATCGGTGAGGCCATTGGAAACCGCGACATCCCGGTGATGATCAAAAACCCGCTGAATCCCGACCTGAAGACCTGGATAGGCGCGATCGAACGGCTCAACCAGATGGGGATTACAAAACTCATGGCCATTCACCGCGGATTTTCCTTCTTCAACCGTTCTCCGTACCGCAATGCTCCCATGTGGGAGATCCCGATCGAACTGAAGCGGCTCTTCCCAAATCTGCCGGTCCTTTCCGATCCAAGCCACATCTGCGGCAACCGCGAGATGATACCGGCCACGATCCAGAAAGCCCTTGATCTCGAGATGAATGGACTCATGATCGAGGTTCACAGCAATCCTTCGAAAGCGCTGACCGACAAAAATCA
>CAZPWZ010000258.1:0-4238 GCA_964590675.1 uncultured Draconibacterium sp. | reverse complement strand
TGGCACCGCCACCCTCTTCAACGACGAAATGGAATCAAAGGCGATTGACCTGAGCGGCCTTGCGCATGTTCCGGTGAACAGCCTCAAGGGGTACTGGGGACATACCCTGGGTGCTGCCGGAATAATTGAGTCGGTTGCATCCGTGGCCGCCATGAAAAAAAATATGCTTTTCCGCTCGGCAGGCTTTGAAACACTGGGCGTTCCGGTATCATTGAACGTAATTTCGAAGCATCAGCCAGCCGAAGTAAATACAGTACTTAAAACCGCCTCAGGATTTGGAGGCTGCAATGCTGCCATCATATATCAGAAAGATTAAATGGACCAGATAATCACCTCTTACTGCCATCTTCATGATAACAAGGTCATCGTGAATGACCGGCTCATATTTTATCAGGAAAATATTGTTAAATTTGCAGACCTTTTAAAATCAGTTTACAAGCAGGAGCAGATCACCTATCCGAAGTTTTACAAGATGGATATCATCAGCAAGCTTGGATTCATTGCCGCAGAACTGGTATTAAAAGACAACAAACTGGAGGGTTTCCTTCCGGAGGAGGTGGGTGTGGTGCTGTCGAATTCAAGTTCAAGTCTTGATACAGACATTGCCCATAACGAAACGATCAGGGATCGCTCGGGTTATTTCCCAAGTCCTTCGGTATTTGTATATACCTTGCCAAACATTGTTATCGGCGAGGTGTGCATCAGGCATAAAATTAAGGGCGAGAATGCCTTTTTAATCTCTGAAACATTCAACAGCAATTTGCTGTTCAGTTATGTGGATGAGCTGTTCGCCAACGGGCGGGTTAAAGCCTGCCTTTGCGGCTGGGTTGAAGTGATGGGTAATACATCGAACGCCATGGTGGCGCTGGTCGAAAACACCGGCCGGGATCCGCAGGCTTCGGTAACCGGTTTCAAACCACTGCAATTTAATATTGATAATCTGAATTTAATAATGACCCGTAACTGACATCATATCATGGAAGAATTAATCGAAAAGCTGAAAAAAGAAGTTATTGAACAATTAAACCTGGAAGATATTACGCCTGATGATATCAATCCTGATTCACCTTTATTTGGTGAGGGCCTTGGACTTGATTCCATTGATGCGCTGGAGCTGATTGTTTTACTGGAGAAGAACTACGGAATAAAAATTGAAGATCCCAAGGACGGTAAAAAGATATTTCATTCCATCCGTACCATGGCCGAATATATTATGGAGCACAAAAAGTAATCCCCGATGCCCAGGCGGATCTTCATTACCGGTTACGGCATCATTTCCTGCATCGGCAACAATATTGATGAAAATTTATCCTCCCTGCTCCGGTCTAAACCCGGACTGGGGAAGATTCGTCATATCGACACCCTGCTCCGGGATGAATTGCACGTTGGCGAGGTATCCAAAACCCAGGATGAACTCTTCGCCATGGCCGGTATCACCCCTGTTGAAGGTTATTCGAGAAATGCGCTGTTGGGAATCATTGCCGCCCGTGAGGCTTTTTTAATGGGCCGGCTGAATGAAAATCCCGGGTTGAGGACAGGACTTATTTCTGCTACGACTGTAGGTGGAATGGACCGTTGTGAGCTCTTTTACAACGATTTCCTTACCAATGACACCCGCAACGCCCATATCGACTCCTACGATTGTGCCGACAGCACCGAGCGGATCGCATCGCTGCTTGGTATCCATGATTTTATTACAACCATCAGTACGGCCTGTTCGTCCGCATCCAATTCCATCCTGCTGGGTGCAAGGATGATCCGCACCGGGAGGCTCGACCGTGTGCTGGCCGGAGGATGCGAATCGCTCACCAAATTCCACCTGAATGGTTTCAACGCATTGAAAATCCTCGACAAGGATCCCTGCAAGCCTTTTGACCAACAGCGGGCCGGGATCAATCTTGGCGAAGGAGCCGCATACCTGGTGCTCGAATCGGAAGACAGCCTGGAGAAATCGGGCAATGAACCCTTGTGCGAGTTAGTAGGATGGGGCAATGCCTGTGAGGCATTCCACCAGACTGCCTCATCACCCGACGGAACCGGGGCCTACCTGGCAATGAAAAAAGCGCTGGACATGAGCGGCCTTCAGGCTGGAGAGATCGATTATGTAAACGCCCATGGTACCGGGACCGATAATAATGACCTTTCAGAAGGCAGGGCCATTGAAAATCTTTTCGGGGAACGTATCCCGATGGTAAGCTCAACAAAGCCATTCACCGGCCACACCACCAGCGCCGCAGGATCAACAGAGGCAATCCTGTCGATTTTCTGCCTGCAGCACCAGGTCATATGGCCCAACCTGAACTTCAGGGAACAGATCAGTGAACTCAGCTTCTCCCCTGTCGAAAAACTGCTCACCGGTGTTCCTGTAAATACAGTCATGTCCAATTCCTTTGGTTTCGGGGGCAATGATACGTCGTTGATATTTAAAAGGTGGACAGGTGGAAGGGTGGACTAGTGGAAGGGTGGACCAGTGGACGGGTGGACGGGTGGACAAGTGGACAAAAATCGTAAATCGTAAATCGTAAATTACTGCAATGGCATTCATCAACGGCATCGGTTTAATTTCACCTCAGAATACCGCAGGATCCGGGGAATTTCTTTCGGAAGTTGTTGAATATACTGCTGATTACCTGAAGTGCATCGAGCCGGTCTACCGTACTTATATCGACCCGATACAGTCGCGCAGGATGAGCCGCCTGATCAAAATGGGTATTTCTGCGGCAAAGATCAGCGTGGCTGAAGCGGGACTGGCCATGCCCGATGCCATTATCACCGGGACCGGTTTAGGCAGCGTGGAGGATACTGAGAAAATCCTTGGAGAAATCACCAAAGAGGAGCGCTTTCTGAATCCGACGCCATTCATTCAGTCAACCTACAACACCATAAGTTCACAGGTCGCCATCCAGCTGAAATGCCATAACTACAATTCCACATACGTTCATCGCACATTTTCATTTGAAAGCGGCTTGATCGATGGCCTGATGCAGATTGAAGAGCAAACCGCATCGCATGTTCTGATCGGAGCCATTGATGAGATGACCATGAACCACCTTCAGATTACCAGGAGGATAGGTCAATGGAAAATGCATCCCGTTTCGAACATGACTTTGCTTGAAAATAAAACTCCGGGGGCATTGGCCGGTGAGGGCGCCGCATTTTTTGTGCTGGGTGTTAAACAAACCGGAACAACCTATGCTGACCTGAAAGATGTTAAAACCTGTATTAATTTCAACGGTTCATATAAGCCGGAGATGGTCCTGCCCGCTTTCCTGGGCAACCATGGCATTGCCATGCATGACATCGACCTGGTTTTGCTGGGTACAAACGGTGACCGTGATTTTGACCCGGTCTACGATGATTTTGCAGGGCAGTTCTTCCCCGGAAAGGCGTTGGGATGGTACAAGCATCTCTGCGGAGAGTACCATACAGCTACCGGCTTCGGTTTGTACATTGCATCCGGAATACTTAAAAACCAAACCTATCCCGGTATCCTGCATTTAAACGACGTGACACCGCCCCGGCTGAAAAACATCTTGATATACAATCATTTCAGGAATGTAAATCACGCTTTTATGCTGGTGCAGGGAGTGTAAGAGATGAGACATGTTCTGCTAATTCTGCTAATTTTGCACAAAAACTGATAAGATAATAATGTCGAAACGGGTTTATATTACCGGCATCGGGATCATTTGTTCCATCGGGAACGATGTGCATGAGACCTTACAGTCATTGATAGCCTCCCGCACAGGAATCGGGGAGATTACCCTGTTCCCGACCATCCACCGGGGAGTTATTCCGATGGCAGAAGTGAAACTCACTACATCCCGGTTGCTCGAGAAAACCGGGAATATTGGAAGAAAAGATCTCACGCGTACATCCCTGCTGGGGATGATTGCCGCCAGGGAAGCCATACTTTCAGCGGGGATCGGTGATATGACAAAGTTCAAAACCGGGCTTATATCAGCGACCACGGTCGGAGGAATGGACCGCAGTGAAAATTTTTATGCATCCTTCCTAGCTGATCCCGGAAAAGGTCGCCTGATCGACGTTGTAAATCATGATTGCGGTGACAGTACCGAACGCATTGCCGCCGATCTCGGGATCAGGGATTTCGTTACCACCGTAAGCACAGCCTTCTCTTCATCAGTCAACGCCCTGATTCTTGGCTCAAACCTAATTAAACCGGGACACCTCGATCGTGTCATCGTCGGTGGAAATGACCGTGTGACCAAATTTAA